>JADBYT010000024.1 GCA_020402865.1 Bacteroidota bacterium
CTTTGCAGGCAAAGCTTTACAATCAAAAATGCTTGACAGCTTTGCCTGCAAAGGAAAATGTCCGGTCGAAAAGACCGGACACTTTTGTGCTTTAATGCGGAGACGGAGCGATTAGCTCCGCTGATCTCGTGCCTCCCATGCTGAAAATACAAAAGCCGCCGCTGCGCGTCGGTTTTCCTTTGCAGGCAAAGCTTTACAATCAAAAATGCTTGACAGCTTTGCCTGCAAAGGAAAATGTCCGGTCGAAAAGACCGGACACTTTTGTGCTTTAATGCGGAGACGGAGAGATTCGAACTCTCGATACGGTTTCCCGTATACACACTTTCCAGGCGTGCTCCTTAAACCACTCGGACACGTCTCCCGGGAACGGAGGGCAAAGATACATATTCTCGTTATTTCGCCAACCTTGAGGTTTTTTTCGGGAATTACAGCGATAATTCGCCTCTGAGCGGGGTGGTGAGTTGTGTTTTGATGGTGTCGGGCGAAAGATTCTGGCCGAGCAGGAACATGAGTTTGGCCACGGCAGCTTCGGTGGTCATATCGCTGCCGCCCACTACGCCTACGCGGGCAAAAGCCGAGCTGGTTTCATAGCGGCCCTGTTCAACGCGGCCGGCGGCACATTGGGTGATGTTGAGGAAGATGATGCCGCGTGCAATGGCTTCTTCAAGCGCATCGGCAAACCATTGCTGCCGGGTGGCATTGCCCGAGCCGAAGGTTTCTAAAATAACGGCTTTGAGTCCGGGCGTATGCAGCACCGCGTGTACCAGCTGCGGCGTAATGCCGGGGAAGAGTTTGAGCACGGCAATATTGGTATTCACGGCTGTGTGTACACGAAGCGGCTGTGCGGGCGGCGGCAAAAGCGCCGGTGTATTGAACTGAATATGCACACCGGCTTCGGCCAGGGCGGGGTAGTTGGGCGAATGAAACGCGTCGAAATGTTCGGCGTTGTATTTGTGGGTGCGGTTGCCGCGATAGAGTTTGTATTCGAAATACACACACACTTCGGGCACTACGGGTAAGTTATTGTGCGCGCCGGCGGCAATTTCGATGGAGGTGATGAGGTTTTCCTTGCCGTCGGTGCGGATGGTGCCGATGGGCAGCTGCGAACCGGTAAGCACCACGGGTTTGCCCAGGTTTTCGAGCAGGAAACTCAGCGCAGAGGCGGTGTACGACATGGTATCAGAGCCGTGCAGCACCACAAAACCGTCGTAATCGTTGTAACGGTTGCCGATGAGTGTGGCCAGCTCCACCCAGATGCCGGGGTGCATATCGCTTGAGTCGATGGGCTCCGGAAACGAATAAGTATCAATGCGGATGTTGAACTTGGAGAGTTCGGGCACTTCTTCGAGCAGGCGGGCAAAGTTGAACGGTTTGAGCAGGCCGGTGTGTGTATCGCGGATCATGCCGATGGTGCCGCCGGTATAGATGAGCAGGATGGATGCCTGTGGTTGCGCTGTGTTCATGTGAGCAGTTTAGTGGCGATGGCCAAACAACAGTTCGGCATTTTGGGTGGTGATTCGGGAAATTTCTTCCACGGGAAGCTGATGAATATCGGCCAGCTTTTGTGCCACGTGTGCTACATAAGCCGTTTCGTTGCGTTTGCCACGATGCGGAACAGGTGGCAGATAAGGTGCATCGGTTTCGAGTACAAGATGCTGCAGGTCGATTTCGCGCACCACCGCATCAAGCCCCGAATTTTTGTAGGTAAGCACACCGCCAATGCCTAAGTAAAAGCCGCCAAGCGCAATTACTTCACGGGCTTCATTCAGTCCGTCCACAAAGCAGTGAAACACCCCCCGCAGCCTGCCGTTTTGCTTGGCGGCCACAATTTCAAAGCATTCGCGGAATGCCTGGCGCGAGTGAATGGCGATGGGCAAATCATAGTGCAGCGCCAGATCAATGTGGCGGGCGAAAATTTCTTTCTGTAAATCGGCGTGTGTTTTGTCCCAATACAGATCAATCCCAATTTCGCCCACCGCCGCAAAACTGCGTGAAGCGAGTAAATCCTCCACGTTCTTCATCTCCGCCTCAATTGTAGCCGGATCAACTGAACAGGGATGAAGACCCATCATCGGAATGCAAAAATCAGGATGCGCATCGGCCAGTTCAAGCAACGTTTTTGTCGTTTCTCCGTCTATATGGGGTAAATAAACTTTGCTCACTCCTGCTGCACGGGCGCGCTCCAGCATGGCTTCGCGGTCATTGTTAAACGCATCCACATAAAGGTGAGCGTGGGTATCAACTAAATTCATGTGTGCAAAAGTACATTCTGGCGGTGAATCGACAATTTGTAGCTAATTATCGTCTAAAAACTGAAAATGCCTCCCTAATTCCGTCTAATTGGCTAAAATTTCGATTGGCATGTATGTTTTTCCTAATTTTGCCCTCGTAATACAAAACCACCAAAACTCATAACAATGAAAAAAGTATTAGCAAGCCTTGCCATCGTTGCACTTCTCGCAGGTTCGGTATCAGTAGCCGGTTGCGGTAAATACGAAGAAGGTCCCTCAATTTCTCTCCGCACCAAGAAAGCCCGTCTTGTAGGCGACTGGAAGATTGTTAAAGTGGAAGTGAATGGAACTGATCAAACCAACAGTCAGTTAGCTTTAGTTACTGATCAGAATTTTAAGTTTGAGAAAGATGGTAAATACTCTTTTGCAATTACAACAAATGTTCCCATAATTGGACTTGTTAATACTACAAGGAGCGGATCTTGGGAGTTTGTTAGTGATAAGGAAGAAATAAAAATCACAGAAGTTGACGGTAACACTTCTTCATCAACCACAAGCACAATTCTTCGACTCACCAACAAAGAGTTTTGGATGAAAAATGTAAGTGGTAATAACACAACAATTACACATTACGAAGCAAAATAATTGCAGCTTATACTGCTTCAAAAACTGCTCCGTAAGGGGCAGTTTTTTTTTGCCCTGGTTGTAGTGTGCAGCGCGGTTGTGCCCGCTTGTGCAGTTTTTACAACCACTTATTAATGTGAAGTTAAGAATTGATTTATGCTGCCTTATATTTGAAATCAGATGAACATCCCCGCCCGTAAGTCGTTCATTTAATCCTTTCACAATGCGTATTTTATTATTGTTCCTGTGTGTTACAGGAATTTCAATATCACATCTTTCCTGTACACGAAAGGGAGAAGGCGATCCGTTAATTTCGCTGCGTAGCCGAAAGGCCCGCCTCGACGGGAAGTGGAAAATTGTTTCCGGTAAGGGAACGTATGAAATGAGTCAGATAAACTATCCATGGATTTATGATGGTAATACACTTATCTACTCATCGTCAAGTGTACCCGATCAACGCGTTTCGCTGGTGGTGGAGTTTGGGAAAGACGGGAAATATGAATGGACAAGGGTAGAAGAAATACCCACTTCAGGAGGATTAACAACAATAGTTGAAACCGGGAACTGGAATTTTAAGACTGGAAAAGATGATTCACGGCGCAAAGAGGAAATCGTGCTTGAGCCGGAGCATGTTTTTCCCACAATCAATTTAGTTCAGCAGCCTCATGAACGCGTGTTTGAGTTGCATACACTCAGAAACAATAAGGTGGTGCTGAAACGTAGTTTTTTTACGTTCAATTATTTGGGATATAATCCGTCTGATCGGGTGAATACAGAGGAGTGGACGCTTGAACCTGTTAATGATTAATACGATGAAAAAAAGTTTGTTGTTTCTTCAGTTGATGGTATTTGTAATGCTTATTGCTTTACCACAATTATCATGCACCCGCAAAGGTGACGATGATCCGCTTTTGTCTCTTCGTACCCGTAAAAGCCGGGTATGTGGTAAATGGAAAATTTCCGAAGGCCGTACCCGTATGGATTATTCAGCCCGGTTTATGTCGGCAGTTTATTCGCAGTACAATGGGCAAACTGAAACTGTATTCACGCCCTATTCCAATCAGGTCATTCACGCAATTGACTACACCTTAGAGATTGAGTTTAACAGGGATAATACATTTACCTGGGTAATGAACTGGAACAGCAGTGCCGGTGTAAGTGAGAAAGGAGAATTAAAAGGACAATGGGATTTTTTGTCAAAATCCGATCATCAGAAAAATAAAGTGGAACTGATATTAACGCCCGAAAGCAATACCGGAAACTGGCTTTACAGCTATTCCTGCCCGTTTCCGGCATCACAGCAAACACCTGTATTTATACTCAGGGAATTGCGCAATGATAAAATGGTAATACGCAGAGAATTTAATATTTCTACCGAAAGCCTTCAGGGCCCATTCACCGGGCAAACCAGTCCTTATTTTGAGGAATGGATACTGGAGCCCCGGTAAGCCGGTTTGTATTTCGCTAAACCAAAACAGCAGCCTATCTTTGGCAACGTATGCCCAAAATACTGGTTGTCCGTTTCAGTTCCATTGGTGATATTGTGCTCACCACACCGGTGGTACGTGCGCTGAAGCAGCAGCTTAATGCAGAGGTGCATTACATTACCAAGAAAGGCTTTCGCGGTATTCTTGCGCACAATCCGTATATCGATAAAATCATTACCATAGAAAGCAAGGTGAGTGAAGCGGAAGCCGAGCTCCGCGCAGCGGATTATGATTTTGTGGTTGATCTGCACCACAACCTGCGTTCGATGCAGGTAAAAAGGTTAACGGGCAAGCCTTCGGGTTCGTTTCCGAAACTCAATGTGCAGAAATGGATGCTGGTGAATCTGGGTATTAACCGTATGCCGGAAATGCACATTGTCGATCGCTATTTTGAAGCGGTGAAGGCGTTGCATGTGGTAAACGACGGCAAGGGGCTTGATTACTTTATTGCCCCCGCCGATGAAGTTGATCTCAGCACCCTGCCCGATACGCATCGGCACGGCTACATTGCCGTAACGGCGGGGGCAAAGTTTGCCACCAAGCAGCTCCCTGCCGGTAAACTCATCGCCATAATTAATCTCCTCGAACTGCCTGTGGTGCTGCTTGGCGGCCCCGAAGATGCACAGCGTGGTGCCGAAATTGAACAAGCCTGCGGCAGCAAAGTATATAATGCCTGCGGCCGCTACAACCTCGGCCAGTCGGCATCACTGGTGCGGCAGGCCACACGCGTAATTGCGCACGATACCGGCCTGATGCACATTGCCGCCGCATTTCACAAACGCATACACTCCGTATGGGGCAACACCGTGCCCGAACTGGGCATGACGCCCTACCTGCCCGCCGAAGGCTCGGTAATTGTGCAAACTACCGGACTGCGCTGCCGCCCCTGCTCAAAAATTGGTTACGACCATTGCCCCAAAGGGCATTTCCACTGCATGAACCGCATCAGCCCCGAAGCTTTTGCCGTGTGAGCGGCATGTTCGTTTGTATTGCGTATCTTCATTGCGCTAAACACAACCACATATGAAATTCCGTTTACTTCTTTCGCTCAGCGTCTTCAGCCTTACACTGGCTGCGCAGCAAGCATCAACCTGGCGCATTGCACCCGGCGCTACCACCACACTCGACCGCAGCGGCGCCGATTATGCGCCCGTTGTTCAATGTATTGAGCAGCCCAGCCCGGTTGCCAAAAGCGAATTGCAGCGCGTAAAAGACAGCCTCGCTGCAATGTATCCGCGCCACAACAATACAGCAGCTGCTCCGGCAAACACGCAGCGCAGCGCAGTAGTTCCGCCTGCGCCCACACTTGGTGCCACGTTTCAGGGCAACCCCTACAGCAGCAGCACGCCCTGCGATAATGAAATTTCAATTGGCAACAACGGCCAGCTGATTTCGGTGCAAAACACCAACATTTTCCGCTACAATACCAACAACAATACGGCATACACGCTGCGCTCGCTGGCCTTCTTCTCGCAGCCGCTGCTCATTGGCGGTTCAAAGTACGATCCGAAAGTGCTGTACGACCCCGAAGCAAACCGCCACATCATGGTGTTTCTGGCCGGCTACTCATCCACGCAAACCAATATCATTGTAGCCTTTTCCAATTCCGACAGTGTAAACGGAACCTGGCACCTTTACTCGCTTCCCGGCAACCCGGTGGGCGATAATACGTGGAGCGATTACCCGATGATTTCGGTAAATCAAAACGATCTTTTCATTACCGTTAACCGCGTAATCGACAACCAGCCCTGGCAAACTGGTTTTGCCGAAACACTCATCTGGCAGGTGGGCAAATGGGACGGCTACAGCGGCGATACACTTACCTCGCAGCTTCGCCGCAACGTGCAGTATGGCGGCCGTCCGGTACGCAATATGTGTCCGGTTGAAGGCGGTAATTTTCCGCAGCAGGCAAACGAACAGTATTTCCTCTCCAACCGGAACCTCACCACCGGCAACGATACCATTTTCCTTGTGCACCTTGTGGGCACGGCCATGGACACAGCCGTAAGCATAACCGTTACACCCATCGTGGCCGACCGTATGTATGTGGCGCCGCCCGACGCCGTGCAGCCCGGAAACGGCGGACTGCTGGCCACCAACGATGCGCGTGTGCTGGGTGCATTTATGCAAAACGGACGCATACAGTATGTGCATAATACAATGGACACCGCCACAGGCACGGCCGGCATTATGCACGGCGTAATCAGCAACTATGCCACCACGCCGGCTATTGCAAGCACACTGATCAGCGATACGCTTGTGGAATACGGTTACCCGAATATTGCCTACGCCGGATACGATGGCAGCGACAACAACGCCATGATTATCATGCTGCGCACATCGCCCGCACTCAATCCCGGCTTTGTGGCGCTCACTACCGATGGCAACGGAGGCTACTCGCCGCAGCTGGTGGTGAAACAGGGTGTAGGCCCGTACAACGTGCTCGGCGGCGGCGAACGCTGGGGCGATTACTCCGGCATACAACGCCGCTACGATGCGCAGGGAACCTGCTGGGTAAACGGCCTCTACGGCATGAGCAACGGCACGCACAGCACCTGGATTGCCGAACTTGGCATTTCGCCCGATGTGAACGTGAATGAAAGTGCACCGGCCACCACACCCATTTCCGTATTCCCCAATCCGTTTGCTGATCGCATTGCGGTGGAGTTTACACTGGAGCAGGCGCAAACACTGCGTTTTGAACTTTACGACATGAATGGCCGTTTGGTTGAACTCCTGCTCGAAGACAGAGTGAAGGCTGGTGTAAACCGCTTCAGCTTTTCGGCACAGCCCCTGCCTGCAGGCGTGTATCTGCTGCGTGTGGCCGGAAACAACGGCATGGTGGCCGAGTCAAAAGTAATCCGCCAATGACCCAGACAGATACCTGTGCGCTCTGCAAACGACCGCTGGGCAGTAACTGGAATGTGCATCACCTTATTCCTAAAACCTTTGGCGGACGCGTTACCGTGCCCATGCACCGTATTTGCCACAGCAAAATACACAGCGTGTTTACCGAGCGTGAGTTGCTGAAACAATATCATACAATTGAAGCCCTGCTTACGCACGACGCCATTGCCGGTTTTGTGAAATGGGTGCAGAACAAACACCCCGATTTTCATGCGCCTACGGCGAAGGATAAACGGAAGCGGAAGTGAGCTGATTACTGCTTATTGAAATAGACTTAACAGATCATTACATGGCCATGAAAAAAATAATTCCGCTTTTTTCAATTACCCTCCTGTTCATGTATTCGTGTAATGAACCTGATTTTGAAAAAAGAGGAACACTGTCTGCACAAAACAACAATCCGGTGCCGGCACCTGAATTGGATAAAGGTGAAGCGTTCTTGCTGCGTTTTTATACCAGCTACATTCATTTGCAGGGACAGGATGTACCACCCAAGGCTGAAACAAACAAATTACTTAACCTTTGGTGTACACCCGAACTGATTGCCAGACTTGAGAAAGCCGAACCGGAGGCCGATCCTTTTCTGAATACACAGGATGTGGATGCCGGCTGGGCAGTAACCTTGCAGGCCAGGAAGAAATCAGCAACGGCGTATGAGGTGAGTTTTCTTACCGAGGCCGGTGGCAAACGCATAGTGGTGCCGGTAACAATTACCGAAACTGCAACCGGATATAAAATTGCATCGGTAAACGGGTATTGAGCGGTGAGCTGTAATTTCCGACCCGCATACAAACCACAAAGCCATCCCGTTTTTCAGGATGGCTTTGTGGTTTCAGAGGGGCAATTGTAAATCAGTATTTGGTTACTTTCACGGGTTTGCCGGGAAAATATTCTTCTTTTTTGATGAGTTTACCTGTTGCATCGTAATAGTTCCACACGCCGGTTTTGGTGGGCATGAAAGCGGTGGCTCCGGCGGGCAGTTCGGTAAAGCGGCCTTCGATGGCTTTTTTGCCGTTTTCGTGATATTCAGTGTAGGCGCCTACGTAGCCGAAACGGTAGTGTGTACCGGTAATGTGTGTGTTGCCGTTGCAATGCAGGCGGTTTACAGGAACAGGTGTAATGGAAGTGGGATTGTAGCTTTGGAGCAGGCGGCCATTGTCGCACCACGATTTCATGAGTGTACAGTTGCCGGCCGCGTCGAAGAAAAAGTACGAAGCCGGTTTGCCGTTGGGGTGGTATTTGTATTCCACGAGTGAATCGGTGTATTGCATGCGTTCGCTGCGGAGTATGCCGTTTTCGTACCAGCTTTTGCCAATGGGGAAGCCGGGGTTTTTTGAAGTGCTGTAATCGTATTCTTCGCGGAGCTGGCCGTTTTTGTACCACATACGCCATGTACCGGTGCGTGCGCCCAGCTGGGTGTAATGCTGTTCGGCAATTTTCTGCGAAAACGCAAAGTCGAAGTAAAGTGTCCAGTCGCCTTTTCGCAGAAAATCGCGTACAATGTAGCTGGTGTCGCGTTTGGAAATAAGTTCATCCACCAGCGCGGTGTCCTTGTAGCAGGCCTGATTCATGAGCGAATCAGTTTGTGCGGTGGCGGCAAAGGGCAGCAGCATGAAAAGGGCCGCAAACAGGTTGCGGAAAGCAGGGGCTGAGGGAGCAAAGCGTTTCATAGTGATAAGGCAATAAGCATTTTCTGTGCCAAACTGCCATCAGGCATGGGCATGTTGCAGGTGTTGCTGCATGGCTGCGCGGATGCTGAGGAAGTCGGCCGCCTTGAGAGCGGCGCCGCCAATGAGTCCGCCATCCACATCGGGGCAGGCAAAAAGTTCGGCGGCGTTGGCTGGGTTACAGCTTCCGCCGTAAAGCAGGGGCAGTTGTGCTGCCACGGCAGCGCCAAGTTTATCGGCCACCACGCTGCGGATGAATGCGTGCATTTCCTGCGCCTGTGCCGCGCTGGCTGTAACGCCGGTGCCAATGGCCCACACGGGTTCGTAAGCCACAATGCAGCGGCTCACGGCAACGGCGCCGGCAGGCAGCAGGCCTTCTTCAAGCTGGCGGCGTATTACGTTGAAATGTGTATTGCTTTCGCGTTCGGGCAGTGTTTCGCCGATGCAGAATACAGGCGTGAGCTGGTGTGCCAGCGCCTGCTGTGTTTTTTTGAGCAGCAGGGCATTGTCTTCGGCAAAATACTGGCGGCGCTCCGAATGCCCCAGAATTACATGCGACACACCAAGGGAAGCCAGCATGGCCGCAGAAACTTCGCCGGTGTAGGCGCCCTGTGTTTCGTGGTGCATGTTTTGCGCACCCAGCAACACACCTTCAATGCCCGAAATTTGCCGGTGTACATCGCTCAGCAGCGGAAAAGCCGGGCAAAGCAAGGTAAGCAAACTTTCAGCCGGCTGCGCCGATACACCTGCCGCCACCGCTGCCGCCAGTTCGAGCGCCTCGGTGCGGGTTTTGTTCATTTTCCAGTTTCCGGCAATAATTTTCTGTCTCACAAGTAAATATGCGTTAAAGGTGTGCGAACAGCTTTGTTTGAAGCCGGATAAAGATAATGGGTTTCTGCCGATAGGCAGGGATGCGGTGCTGTGAATTTGGAACACCAGGCGGAATGAATATCTAGCCGGGATTGTAGCGGAAATCTGCTGAAATAAAACTGGAAGTCAGCCCGGCCGATGTTTTTTTTGACCTCGGAGGGTTCAACGTATGGTGTATTTTATTTCAGCAGATTGGAGCGCAAAGCCCGGACCGAACCGATTTTTAATGTGAATAAGGTTCGCTCCTGAATGATTGTCAATTCACTGAACCCATTAACTTTGCCGCTGAATAAATTCAAACACCATGTCTGAAACAGCTACACAACTCAAAAACACCGCGCTCACTTCCACACACGTTGCACTGGGTGCCAAAATGGTTCCCTTTGCAGGCTACAACATGCCTGTGTCGTATTCCGGCCTCAACGAAGAGCACCTTTGCGTGCGCAACAGCGTGGGTGTGTTTGATGTGTCGCACATGGGTGAATTTATTCTGAAAGGTGAAAAAGCTCTCGACCTTATTCAGCTTGTGACCAGTAACGACGCCACGCAGCTTTACGACGGACGCGTGCAGTATTCCTGCCTGCCCAACGCATCGGGCGGTATTGTGGATGATTTACTGGTGTATCGTATAGACGAGAAAACGTATATGCTGGTGGTAAATGCGTCGAACATTACCAAAGACTGGAACTGGATTAGCAGCCACAATACCTTTGGTGTGGAAATGAAAGATATATCGGACCGCACCTCGCTGCTGGCTGTGCAAGGCCCCAAAGCGCAGGCGGCGCTGCAAAAACTGACTGATGCCGATTTGAGCGCCATTCCGTATTACCACTTTGTGAAGGGCAAATTTGCCGGGTTTGACAATGTGGTAATTTCAAACACGGGCTACACCGGCGCCGGTGGCTTTGAAATTTATTTCGATAACGAACAGGCCGAAGGTATCTGGAAAGCCGTGTTTGAAGCCGGTGAAGAATTCGGTATCAAACCCGTTGGCCTTGGTGCACGCGATACGTTGCGTCTGGAAATGGGCTTCTGCCTTTATGGCAATGATATTGATGATACTACATCGCCCATTGAAGCGGGCCTTGGCTGGATTACCAAATTCAACAAAGACTTTATCAATAAAGACGCATTGCTTGCCCAGAAAGAAAACGGTGTGCAGCGTAAACTTGTGGGCTTTGAAATGATTGACCGCGGCATTCCGCGCCATGATTACGAAATAGCGGATGCCGAAGGAAACATTATTGGTAAAGTTACTTCGGGCACCCAGTCGCCATCGCTGCAAAAAGGCATTGGCATGGGTTATGTAAAAACCACATTTGCCAAAGCTGAGACGGAAATCTTTATCAAAGTGCGCGATAAAGCACTGAAGGCAAAGGTGGCGAAAGTGCCGTTTTTTAAGGCGTGATATTTTTATTACCTTTGAAAATATGATTTCGTTGCTTTTTATTTCAAACCGTGTCAATCTTACCTTTTCGCATGGCGCAAGGGTGGTTTATAATTTTTTATCGGTTGATGAGCAACGATTTCTGAATGAAAAACTTCCTGCACTGCTTATCAATTACCGCAAACCCGAAAACAAAGATCGAATCAGGAAAATTAACCTTCCTGATTACCCGGTTTATATTTTATCTATAAACGAGTTGCGGGTTTTCTTCAAAGTTCTTTCGCCATCGCAGTTCGAAATTCTTGATATTACCGACAAGCAAATGCTTGAGCGGTTCTCTAAAAAATCGGCCTGATACAATGACCGGATTTGAACCGAGTAAATTCAATTCGGTAATACTCAAGGAGGAATTAGGCGAATTTCGTAAGCTGATTGATTCTGGCGAAAAGCTGGATGAACAGAAAGTAATCCAACCTTTTTTCAGAAAAAGAAAACAGCTTTCGGCGTTTATCGGATCGTTTGTGAGTGGGCTGGATGTAAACCGGATTTCTTTTGAGCTTAATTTGTTTGGCGATTTTAGCCCTGATCTGGTTATAGGCGATTACACGCGTTCGAAATATTGTTTTGTGGAGTTTGAATCGGGATTACCGCAAGCAATTTTTAAAAAAACGACAGGCCGTAAAGCCCCCCGATGGTCAGCTAAGTTTGAAGAGGGATATAGCCAGATTGTGGATTGGTTTTGGAAGGTGGAAGAACAATCGGGCACCGCTTCGTTTAGAAAACTTTTTGAGGCCGATTCGATAATATCCTCCGGTCTTTTGATTATTGGCCGTAGTAACGACCTTGATGAATTCGGGCGAAACAGAATGAGCTGGAGAGGTGAAAAAGTTGTGGTTAATTCGTCACTTATTCAGTGCATGACATACGACAGCCTACTCGCTGATCTCGAACGAAGGTTAATGATTTATAATTACTGATAATGGCCGAATCAAACTCCCCCCTGAAAATAGACGCCTGCTTCTCGCCCTATCTCTATCCGGTGTATGCCGACAGCGAGAGCATTGTGGTAATCATTGACGTATTGCGTGCTACATCGGCTATTTGTACAGCGTTTCACCACGGTGCAGAGAAAATGATTCCGGTGGCTACGGTAGAGGAAGCCCTTGCCCTGAAAGCCACCGGCATGCTGGCCGGCGCCGAGCGCGATGCGATTAAAGTGGAGGGCTTTGATTTTGGCAATTCGCCTTACGATTACATGGGCGACCATGTAAAAGGGCAAACAATTGCCATTACCACCACCAACGGCACACAGGCACTTGAAGCGGCAAAAAATGCGAACAAGGTGGTGGTGGGGGCATTCACCAATATCTCTGCACTTTGCAACTGGCTGGTGGCCGAACAGCGCCCGGTTTTGCTCCTTTGTTCGGGCTGGAAAAACCGCTTCAACCTCGAAGACTCCATGTTTGCAGGCGCGGTTACACAGGAACTCATTAACCGCAACCCTGCCTACAAAATGGGCGATGCCTGCCTTGCGCTGCAATACCTTTACCAGCAGGCCAAAGACGATCCGTATAAATTTATCAGCCGCGCATCGCACAAAGAACGCATGGCAAGGCTTGGGCTTAAAAAAGACATCCGCTTCTGCCTGAAGCCCGACCAGACTGCTGTAATCCCCATTCTGCGCAATGGTGCGCTGGTGAAACTGGAGGATTAGCACACATAAATTTCACACATTCATCACTTCAGGCAGGGCCGATTTGTTTACTTTAGAGTGATGAAAAAGCTGAAACGTTTTTCAGGACTTATTGTGCTGCTGGTGGCTGCATGGCTGCTGCTTATTCCCGCCCCGAAGGCTGAATCGTGGGGATTTTGGGGGCACCGGCGCATAAACCGTATGGCCGTGTTTACACTGCCGCCCGAAATGATGGGCTTTTACAAAAAGCATATCGAATACATTACCGAACACGCCGTGGATCCCGACAAGCGCCGCTATGCCATACCCGAAGAAGCGCCGCGGCATTACATAGACATTGACCACTACGGCAAATTTGCGTTTGATAGTGTGCCGCGTTTCTGGAAAGCAGCCGTGGCAAAATATTCGGAAGATACGTTGCAGGCCTATGGCATTGTGCCGTGGTGGATTGATGTAATGACGTACCGCCTCACGCAGGCTTTCCGCGATGGCAACGTGGATAAAATACTCCAGTACTCGGCCGAGCTTGGTCACTACGTGGGCGATGCGCACGTGCCGCTGCACACCACCGAAAACTACAACGGCCAGCTTACCAACCAGCACGGCATACACGGCTTCTGGGAATCGCGCATTCCCGAATTGTATGGCGAAAGCTACGACTACTTCGTGGGCCGTGCCCGCTATCTTGATTCGCCAATCAATTCGGCGTGGGACTGGGTGTATGCAAGTCATCAGTCGCTCGACTCGGTGCTTTTTTTTGAAGCACAGCTCAATGCCAAAACGCCGCCCGACCGTAAGTATGCTTACGAATCGCGCGGGGCTGCCAATATGCGTGTATATAGCGAAGAATACTCGCGCGCATACAGCACCGTGCTCAACGGCATGGTGGAGCGGCGTTTGCGGGCCTCTATTTATTTCACCGGCAGCCTTTGGTACACGGCATGGGTAAATGCCGGCCAGCCTGATTTGCGAAAGCTGGAAGACAAAGACGTGAGCGACTCTATGAAGCGTAAGCAGGCCGAAGAGGAATACCTCTGGAAAAACGGTAAACTCAAAGGCAAAGGCCATGAAGACTGAGCCCGGCCTGCATGTGCTGAAAAGCAGCCTGCTTGCAACCGCGCATGGATTCAGCACAAGGCATGGCGGAGTGTCTGAAGCACCTTATCACAGCCTCAATCTTGGCGGCAGCGATGATGAGCCTGCGCGGATAGCGCAAAACCGAGCTCTGTTTTTACAATCGCTTGGCATTGGCGATGCGGCTGTGGCCTGGATGCGGCAGGTGCACGGAGCTGAAGTAGGTGTGGCCCAAGCCGGCCCGCAAACCTGCGATGCGCTGGTGACAAATGAAAAAAATATCGTGCTCGCCGTAAGCACAGCCGACTGTTATCCGCTGCTGCTGCACGATCCGGTGAACAACGTAATCGGCGCGGCACATGCCGGCTGGCGCGGTACACTGGCGCGTATTGGTGCGGCAACTGTAAAAGCCATGTGCGCACTTGGCGCATCGCCGCAACACATTTGTGCTGCCATAGGCCCCGGCATTTGCGGCGAAAAGTATGAAGTAAGCGAAGATGTAATTGCGCAGTTCCGGCAGGCCGGTTTTCCGCACAGCATCCATCAAAACCGCATGCTCGATCTGGCACGCGCAAACAGCTTTGTGCTCGAAGAATGTGGTATCAACGGCAATCACATCGACACATTACACCGTTGCTCTACCGAAGATGATTTCTTCTCGTTCCGCCGCGATAACGGGAAAACCGGGCGGATGTGGTCGGTGATTATGCTGTAAATCACAGGTTTTTGAATATATTTGAAATGCTCAACACCATTTCAAATGAAAAAAACAATCGCCCTTTTATTGCTTTTGCTTTTTATAAAAGCAGGCAGCGCCCAGTCGAGTATTCAGATTTTCTCTGCACAATATGGTGTGGTTAACAGTCAAACCATTGTTACTTACATCAATCCGGGAGGCAATGTTGAACATGATTTTACAATCATCTCTTCCCAGTCTCAACCCTTACTTGATGTAGATAAAACAAATCTTGCGATAGATACAGGATCACAATCGTCATTCGTGGTTGGAGGATCCTGTTATGGGCCGAACTCCGGAAGTTCTAATCAGTTTAACCCGGTTTTTGACCCTGATTTTGTTGTTCAGTTTTATCAGAGCAGTTTTGTATGTGATACATCTGAAGTGTTGTACGTGGTAAGAAATGTGTATAATCCTTCGGATACTGCCTGGGTAAAATTTATTTACTACTGCGTGGGAGGATTAGCGGGAATTAACCAGAATGATACGGATGAACAACTTGTTCTTTCCCCCAATCCTGCATCAGCAAACATTACACTCACTGGTTCGGCATTATTAAATTCTACCCGATACGAGATCTTTAATGTAACTGGTCAGTTAATTTATCAGGAAACACTCATTCCGTTTACCACAAACCGGACAGTGAATACTTCTGATTGGGAAGATGGATTATATGTGGTGAGAATCAGTTATCAGAACGGGCTGGGTATTCAGCGAAAATTGCTTGTAAAGCATTGACCGGAAATACAAAATGACCATCGAGCAGGCACAGGAAACAGTTGACCAATGGATTAAAACCCACGGTGTACGCTATTTCAGCGAGTTAACCAACATGGCTATTCTTACCGAAGAAGTAGGGGAGGTGGCCCGAATTATATCGCGGCAATACGGCGAACAATCGTTTAAGGCCAGCGATAAAGACAAACAGCTTGCCGATGAACTTGCCGACGTGCTGTTTGTGGTTATTTGTTTAGCCAACCAAACCGGTGTGGATCTTACTGCCGCCCTGCAAAAAAATCTTGATAAAAAAACGCAGCGCGACAGCACACGCCATCACGAAAACGATAAACTGCGCGGAAGCGAAAATCAGTAGAACGTTTTCTTCTCGCGGGCCATGCGTTTCAGTAATACGCAGGGGCGGTAGCGGTCTTCGCCGTATTCGGTGTAAAGATTTTCGAGCGTGGCAAGTACGTTCGCAATGCCAATTTCATCGGCCCATTTCAGCAAACCTTTCGGGTAGTTAACACCTTTGGTCATGGCCGTGTCAAGATCATCGCGTGTGGCAATGCCGAGGTAAAACGCATCTGCCGCTTCGTTGATAAGCATAGCCAGCACGCGGTTCAGAATTTCGTTGGCAAGTGTTTCGTCTTTCTTTGGCTCAGGCATAACGGCGCCCGGCGAATAGTCGTAATAACCACGTCCGGTTTTGCGGCCAAATCGTTTGGCTTCGTAAAGTCGTTTTTGGGTAAACGAAGGTTTGAAACGCGGTTCGTAAAAGAACTGCTCCCACACGGTTTCAGTTACTTTGTAGTTGATGTCGTTGCCGATAAAATCCATCAGTTCAAACGGGCCCATGCGGAAACCGCCCGCTGTTTTCAGCGCGTAATCGATGGTGGCAAAATCAGCAATACCTTCTTCGTAAATACGTATCGACTCGCCGTAGTACGAACGCGCCACGCGGTTTACAATAAATCCGGGTGTGTCTTTGGTAAGCACCGTAGTTTTGCCCCAGCTGTCAATAGTAGCTTTCGCAGCAAGCAGCAGCGTTTCATCAGTAGCTACGCCGGGAATAATTTCTACCAGCGGCATAAGCGGCGCCGGATTGAAGAAGTGAATGCCCAGCACACGCTCCGGCTTTTTGCAGGCCGATGCGATGAGTGTGATGGAAAGTGACGATGTATTGCTGGCCAGCATACAGTTTTCGCTTACAATGCTTTCGAGTTTGCCAAACACATCCTGTTTCACATCGAGCCGCTCTACAATTGCTTCGATAATGAGCGCACAGGGCGCAAAGGTATCGAGCGTGGTGGCGTAGGTGAAACGGCTTTGAATTTGCTGCGCGGCTTCGGCAGTGAGTTTGCCTTTTTCGGTGAGTTTATTCAGCGTGGCAGCCAGATCGGTTTTGGCTTTATCGAGCTGGGCGGCGTTTGTATCAAACAAAATTACAGCGTGTCCGGCTGTGGCAGCTACCTGCGCAATGCCCGCGCCCATGGCTCCGGCGCCAATTACACCAATTACGGAAGATGTGGAAAGCATACGATCAGCGGCCTTTGAATTCGGGTTTGCGTTTTTCGAGGAAAGCAGTTACGCCTTCGTTGTAGTCGTACGTTTGTGCCGCTGTAACCTGCTCTTCACCTTCGCGTGCAAGCTGCTGCGCAAGGCTGTTGGTGGCCGATTCGTTGAGCAGCCGTTTGGTAAGACCAATTCCTTTGGTGGGCATTGCCGCCAGTGTGGTGGCGGTTTGCAGCGCAGTGTCCATAAGCGCGGCATCGTCGCACACTTTGTAAAGCATACCCATTTGCAAGGCATCGGCCGCAGTCACTTTATCGCCCAGCATCATCAGTGCCGATGCACGCTGAAAACCAATCAGACGCGGCAAAAAGAAGGTTCCGCCGCTATCGGGAATCAGCCCGATTTTACTGAATGCCTGAATAAACGAAGCCGAAGCGGCCGACAACACTACATCGCAGGCCAGTGCAATGTTGGCACCCGCGCCGGCAGCCACACCATTTACCGCACATACAACAGGCTTTTCAATGGCGCGCAGCTTGAGAATAATAGGGTTGTAATGTTCGGTTACAATGTTTTCAATGCCCGGGCCATCCGGGTCAATGGCTTCCGAAAGATCCTGCCCGGCGCAAAATGCCTTGCCGTTTCCGGTAAGCAAGAGGCAGCGCACTTCTTCATCGGCAGCAGCAGCATCAAGCGCGGCCTGCAATTGCAGCGCCATTTCGCGGTTAAAGCTGTTGAATTTATCGGGACGGTTGAGGCGGATGATTAATACGTTTCCGCTTTTTTCGGTAAGAATCGGTTGTTCACTCATACGTTGCAAATGTAGCAAAGCCCGGCCAAAACACATCACCATAAACACAACAACGGCTCCCTGTGCAGAGAGCCGTTGTTTTTAATCGCAACTTCAGCAGAGCGGTTAGCGAAGCTGGATTGTGTAAGTGTTGTTGCCAATGGTTACGGTTGCAATATTGTCGCAGGCGCCGTTGCCAAAATCAACTGTGCGCATGGGGCGGTTTGAGGGTGTGAGCTGCAGCACACCTTGTGTAAAGTGGCGGCGGCAACCGAGAGCCATGTTGCGGATGAGCGGGCTGGTGATTTGCATGGTGTAGCTTTGTCCGCTTGCGCTGGTGCCGCTGGCTGAGCCGGTTACCGAGTAAATATCGTCGCTCCATACAGCCGTGCTTTCACCTTGTACCCATTCGCGCTGGCGCTGTGAGGTCCAGGTTATGGTGCCGCCGTTGTTGGCCAGTACAATCTGTCCGTTCACATCAACATCATACACGGTGTGGCCGGCTGCATTGGGGCCGAGGTTGCTTACCGTTTTAGTGCCCAGTACCTGGTTGTCGTTTACAAAGTAGTTGTCGAAGGTTACGGTGTGAGTGTGGCCTGCATCGCGGAAGCGGCCGTTATAAACCACAATTACTTTTCCACGGCGGTTGCGTCCATCGTTGCCGGTGCAGTTTGTGGTGCCGAAGTCGATGGTGAGTGTATCATTATCGGTCGAGATAAGTGAGTCGAACGTAATGGTTGCACAGGCGTTGAGAGTACCTTCGAGATCACCCACGCGGTAGTTGGTGAGATCGCCGGTGCGGCCTGCTTCGTCGGTAAAGTTGGCTACGTCGCTGAAAGTGGCTTCGGCCAGTGCGTTGTCGGTGGCGGCATTGGTGTCGGTATCTTCTTCTTCACGGCGGCAGCCTGTTACGAGTACTGCACTAAGTGCAAGAACGGGAAGAGTGCGGGAGAAAATGCGCTGGATATTCATCGGTGTTGGTTTTTTATGTGAATGTTGTTGTTGCTGTTTGTTGTCGTTATGACTCAGCTACAACTCCGGGGTTTAACCCGCCAATGAAATTTTTTTAAGAAAATTTATGATTCCCTTATTTTACAAGGGTTTGCCGGCGCATTTCGGCGCAAATAATTCCTGCCGCCACGCCCGCATTGAGCGATTCGGCTCCCTGACCGCTGCTAAACGAAGGTATTGTAATGTGATGCGAAACCATATTTTTCACCGCATCGCTGATGCCGTGCGATTCGCTGCCGATGATAATAATGCCGTTTGGGGCAAAGCCGGTGCTGTAAACCGACTGGCCCTGAAGAAAGGTGCCGTAAACCGGCAGTGTATTGTTTGAGAGGCTGGCTGTTTCGGCAAGGAAAGCGGGCAAATCTACCTCGGCGGTTTGCACGCGGGCCAGCGAACCCATGGTGGCCTGCACGGTTTTTGGGTTCCACACCTCAGCCGTATCGCCCGAGCAGAGTACGCGCTCAATGCCAAACCAGTCGGCAATACGTATGAGTGTGCCGAGGTTGCCGGGGTCGCGTATGCCGTCGGCAGCGAGGGTGTAGCCGCCCAGCACATCGGCCGGAGCAATGGCAGCAGCAGGGATTTCAAACACGGCCAGCACATCGGGTGCGGTGCTGAGCGAGGAAATGCGGGCCATGTCTTTTTCGTCGGCCGTATCCGTATCCGCTTTACATGCCGGCGGAAGCTGGTGGGTGTGCCACCAGTTTTGCGTGGCAGCCACATAGCGGCAGGGCAGGGCAGCGTGCAGGAGTTCGAGCACGGTTTTAGTGCCTTCGGCCACAAACAAACCTTGTTCGCGGCGGGTTTTCTTCTGCTGCAGGGCACGCAGAAAAGCGATTCTGTTTTTTGAGATCATCCGATAACCAATTCAGGCACTATATTTGCAAAAATAGCAACTGCTTTATTCTTTTCCGTGTTCCGTTCAGCCGTTTCACTCTTTCTGACCCTTGTTCTGGCCCTGCTGGTGCTTGCCGATTCAGGCTGTGCCACCCGGCGCCTTAACAAAAAGAAAAATCAGAAACTGCTGCGCCGGGTGGAAATTCTTAACACCGGAAAAAAGCCCGACAAAAGCGATCTGAATGCCTACGTAAAGCAAAAGCCCAACCGAAGGGTGGTTATTGTACCGCTTTACCTCCAGATCTATAACCTGGTGAATCCGAAACGTGATTCTGTTCGTCAGATAAGAAAGCTGGAAAAATACAATGCGAAAAAACAGCGGTACGAGAACAACCCCAAACGCCGCAACGGCTCCTATCGCCGCGAACCCAAAAAACGCCGCACCGTAGGCCAGTTCCTTCAAAGCATTGGCGAAGCCCCGGTAGTTTACGACAGCACACTTACCGAACGTACACATAAACAGTTTGAACTTTACCTGCACAACAAAGGCTATTTTGATGCCGTGGTAAAGGATACCACATTCAACCGCCGTCTTTTGTTTTTTCAGCGCAATGCACTTTTGCGCTCAATTAATGATTCTACGGTGAAAATGCCGTGGAAATTCCGCTTTAAAATCGGCCCCAACCGTAACCGTAAAGTCCATCTGTATTATTATATCGACCCCAAACAACCCTACGTAGTACGCAATGTAAGTTATGATGTGCAGGATCCCCAGCTTGCGCTGCTGGTAAATGAAGATAAAGACTCCTGCTATCTTCTGCCGCGTAACCCCGGTGAGTTTGTAAACTACGATATGGATGTTTTTTCGGCCGAACGCGACCGCATTACCCGGAACCTGCGTAATAAAGGCTATTACCAGTTTACCAAAGATTACGTTCGCTTTGAAGTCGATTCCTCGTCGCGCGGACATTATGCCGATGTAATTATCCGCATCCGGAGTCCGCGTCAGCAGGTTTCCGATACCTCCTGGGTGCCCACTGATCACAAACGCTATTATGTGCGAAATATCACTGTGCGCACCATTACTTCGGTGCAGGAGCTTAAAAACGACGATGCTCCGCGCGAACTGATTACCCATGTTGATCACGACGGTACACGTACCATTCAATTTTTGCGCGATACGCTGCGCGAGCCCGAGTTTCCCTACAAACCCGAAGTACTTACTTCACGCATCCTCATCGACCATAACGGTGCGTTGTATAATGAGTCGGAGTTTGCGGCTACTTACCGCCAGCTTATCAGTTTGCGCCTTTTTCGCCAGGTGTTTGTGAACGCCCGTGCCGTGGGGGCCGATCAGGTGGACTGCGAAATTGTGCTTATTCCGATCATGCGCCAGTCGTATCAGTTGCAGGTGGAAGGCACCAACACGGGCGGTAACCTGGGCATCGGCGGACAGTTTGCATTTCAGAACAACAATCTTTTCCGTGGAGCTGAAATGCTCGAATTCCGTTTGCGCGGCGGTACGGAAGCCCAGCAGCCAATTACCCAAACCACGCAGAACGGCCCTGAGCAGGTAACGCTGAACACGATTGAGGCGGGTGCCGAAATTTCGCTCAATATTCCGCGCGCAATGGCTCCCTACAACCTCTTTCCCTTTGCCCGTGCCGAAGGACGACGCACTACTTTCCTTACTTCATTTAACTACCAGCGCCGGTTGGATTACGACCGTACCATCTTCAACCTTTCTTACGGTTACAATTTCAGTATGGGGCGGTTTGGGCGCATGGGTATTTACCTGCAGGAGTTTAATGTGGTAAGGGTAACCCCCAAAGCCGGTCTGGCCGATTTACTCAATGCCAATACTGATCCCGTATTGCGTTATCGTTTTACCGATCACTTCATCAATGAAAGCCGTATTTCCTACACACTCAACACGCAAAACCCCAAGAAATCGCGCGATGTACATTACCTGAAAGCCGATGCGGGCATATCCGGGAACATTATGCGCTTTTTCTTCGAGCGTTCCAATGCCGTGCCTGATCAGAACGGCTCATACCGGGTATTTGGCATTCCGTTTTCGCAGTATGTGCGCGTGGCGGCTACCTACATCTATTCACGCCGTTTTGGTGACCACCAGCAACTGGTTTTGCGTGTGGCACAGGGTGTGGGTGTGCCGCTCGATAATTTTCCTGCCATGCCGCTTGAGAAAAGCTTTTTTGCAGGCGGTACAAACGGCATCCGTGCCTGGGAAGCCCGAAGCCTCGGCCCCGGGTCCTATCCCGTGCCAGCCAATGAACAGTTTGCCCAGTTTGGCGATGTGCAGGCCGAGTACAACATTGAACTCCGTTTCCGCATTACCAATACCCTCAAAGGCGCCGTGTTTGCCGATGGGGGCAACATCTGGCTCCTGCGCCCCGACACCACCCGCCCGAACGGCAATTTCGAGTTCTCTCGCTTTGTAAACGATCTTGCTTTCGGTCCCGGCTTTGGTTTACGTTACGACCTCAGCTTCTTCATTATTCGTCTCGACCTCGCCTTCAAAATGCGCGATCCCTCATTACCCTACGGCGAACGCTGGTGGATCGGGCAGCGCCCGCTGGGCAGCAACCTCAATTTTGGCATCGGTTATCCGTTTTAACCATTCGAAGGTATTATTCTTTGATTATCAGGTTGTTAGTTAACACTTTGCCGATTGGCAGGCCAAAACGTGCACAGATTTGTTAGCTTTGCCTCCCTGAACGATCAACAGAACCGGCAATGGCCATCGATAAAATCCAGCAACTCCTTGGCGATCAGGCAGAAAGCCTGCTCAATCACACATGTAAAATCTCCCGCGATCAGCTTCACCTGCCCGGTGGCGATTTCGTGGACCGCATTTTTGCTCAAACCAACCGCAGTCCGCAGGTGCTCCGCAGCCTTCAGGCACTCTACGGCACAGGTCGTTTGGCCAATACCGGCTATATGTCAATTCTTCCTGTCGATCAGGGAATTGAACACTCTGCCGGCGCTTCCTTCGCTCCGAATCCGATTTATTTCGATGGCGAAAACATTGTAAAGCTTGCCATTGAAGGCGGTTGCAATGCTGTGGCTACCACGTATGGTGTGCTGGCTTCAGTATCGCGCAAATACGCCCATAAAATTCCGTTTGTGGTAAAAATCAACCACAACGAATTTCTCAGCTACCCTAACAAGTATGATCAGGTAATGTTTGGCTCTGTAGAAGAAGCCTGGAACCTGGGCGCTGTGGCTGTGGGTGCTACCATTTACTTTGGTTCTGACGAATCGGCCCGCCAGATTCAGGAAGTATCCGCTGCTTTCGAACGTGCGCACGAACTGGGCATGGCTACCATTCTCTGGTGCTACCTGCGCAACCCCGGCTTCAAGAAAGACGGTGTTGATTATCACGCCGCGGCAGACCTTACCAGCCAGGCCAACCACCTGGGCGTAACCATTCAGGCCGATATTATCAAACAAAAACTGCCCGTGAACAACGGTGGCTACAACGCTACAGGCCACGGCAAAACACATCCCAAAGTATATTCCGAACTCAGCAGCGATCACCCGATTGATCTTTGCCGCTATCAGGTAGCCAACTGCTACATGGGCCGCATGGGACTTATCAATTCGGGTGGCGAATCAAAAGGCGCTTCCGACCTTGCCGAAGCCGTAGCCACAGCCGTGATCAACAAGCGTGCTGGCGGTCAGGGCCTCATTTCAGGTAGAAAAGCCTTCCAGAAACCCCTGAACGAAGGCATTGCATTGCTCAACGCCATTCAGGATGTTTACCTGTCTAATGAAGTGACGATTGCTTAACCGCATCATCACTCCCCAACATTGTATTCATGAGCTGGTTTAAACGCATCAAGGAAGGGATTACCACTTCCACCAAAGAGAAGAAAGAAACCCCCGAAGGGCTCTGGTACAAGTGTAAGTCATGCAAAAAGGTAATTCCTACTACCGAGCATGTGGCTAATCACTATGTATGTCCCAACTGCGGGTATCACGAACGAATTGGTTCGGAAGAATACTTTACGATCCTGTTCGACGAGCAGGAAGCGGAAGAGCTTTTCCCGAATCTCACCTCTGGTGATCCGCTGCAGTTTACGGATACAAAAAAGTATCCGGCCCGCGTAGCCGAATCGCAGCAGAAAACAGGTTTGAAAGATGCCATCCGCGCCGCACACGGCAAAGTAGGCGGTCATGAGATGGTGGTGTGCTGTATGGATTTCAGCTTCATCGGAGGTTCAATGGGTTCAGTAGTGGGCGAGAAGATTGCCCGCTCCATTGAAGTGTGCCTGGAGAAAAAAATTCCGCTGCTCATCATTTCCAAATCAGGCGGCGCGCGTATGATGGAAGCTGCTCATTCGCTTATGCAGATGGCCAAAACATCGGCACGTCTGGCTCAGCTCGATGATGCCGGCATTCCGTACATCTCGCTGCTCACCGATCCTACCACCGGCGGTGTTACAGCCTCTTACGCCATGCTTGGCGACCTGAACATTGCCGAACCGGGTTCACTCATCGGCTTTGCCGGTCCGCGTGTGGTAAAGGAAACTATCGGTAAAGATCTGCCTAAAGGCTTTCAAACCGCCGAGTTTGTACTTGAACATGGCTTCCTCGATGCCATTGTGCCCCGTACTGAGCTTAAAGCAAAGCTGGTGCAGTTGCTCAGCCTTTTTAAAGGTTGATTTTAGCCTGTTTATTGTTTATCTTTGTATGAAGTTGCTTATGAGTAACTTATTTGTTTATTTATGTTAGCTCACACAATTAATCAGGACTTTAATTATCCTATTTCACTGCTCAATCGAAGATATGGTGAAGTAAGTGGCATTGCGCGCACAAAATCGGCCACAGAAGAAAATCCTGATATCCATCTCAGCGATCAGGATGTATCTGCCTTAATGAAAGTCTTTGTCAGGATAAATGATAATCTTCGGGCAAAAGCATTTCGCTACACACCCAGTCAGGCACAGGAAGCCTATCAGCATGTTGTTGGAGCAGTAGATACATTAATCGCTCTTGATGAATTTCTTTCAACCAAAGAAATTACAGATCAGGCTGATTTTGATTTGTATATGTCGGCAAAAAGCCTGATTTCAAGCTCAATCAAATTTATTGAGACACTACGCATTATTGCTGATGAGTCTATTACGGTGGATGAAAGTTCGGATGGTTACAACAACTATTTGTCTTCACTTGTTGCACACGGTCTTGGTAGTGAACGAATTAAATCAGGTAATTCGGTCGATGAATTATTAAATGGTTTAGAGTAATGGCATATAAGTTATCCCTGACCAAGAACTTCGAAAGAGACTTTAAGTCATTTGATCCCGGTGCGAAAACAAAAATTAAGGAAGCGATGAATGAAATTCATCACAATCCAGCGTCCGGCGAATTACTCAAGCATAACTTACAGGGACTTACCAGTTATCATTTTAACCGCAAGCCCGAAATGCGTATTATTTACGCTGTTTATTCCTGCCACGAAAGAAAAGAAGGTATCCTATCCTGCCGTTTCGACGATATTCTGCACACAGATGAGGAACTGGAAACCTGCAACGGTCTTATTGAGTTTCTGTTTGTGAAAACCCGCGAGGAACTTAATAATGGTTACAAGGTAATCAAGGACACTGCCGCACGATTGAAGCGGGAATGAGGGCGAAACATTTTTGAGGAATCAGAAATATTCCTACCTTTGCAGCCGTTTGGCACCGTAGCCAAGCCTAATTCATTCACAATCATGTACCTTACGTCCGACAAAAAGAAGGAAATCTTCCGCACACACGGCAAGTCAGATGCCGACACCGGGTCGCCTGAAGGTCAGATCGCTCTGTTTACCTATCGTATTCAGCACCTGACACAGCACCTCAAGCAAAAGCCGAAAGACAAAAGCACCGAGCGTTCACTCGTTCTTCTGGTAGGCAAGCGCAAAGCTTTGCTTGATTACCTGAAGAAAAACGACATCGAGCGCTACCGCGCTATCCTCAAGAAACTGGAAATCCGCAAGTAATTCATGCCCCAGTTTCTAAAATAACTTTTCAGTCGAAAGCATCCCGGGCAATGCGGGATGCTTTCGGCTTTTATACCGGGCTAAAACCCCGACGCATGCATTGCCGGCACACCGCAAAGGGCGGATGTAAAATACCCGATGTATTTTATCGTGCTGCCACCATTGGAAAAATAAATGAGTAATATGAAACCAACAGGAATTCAACAAACGTTCGACATGGGCGACGGCCGTATGGTGACCATCGAAACGGGCAAATTAGCCAAACAGGCTGACGGTTCGGTAGTTGTGAAGTACGGTAACACGATGCTGCTTGCTACGGCAGTATCCAACCCTGATGCAAAACCCGGCGTTGACTTTATGCCGCTCACGGTTGATTACCGTGAAATGTTTGCCTCTACAGGCCGCTTCCCCGGAGGCTTTTTCAAACGCGAAGCCCGTCCGAGCGATGGCGAAGTGCTTGTAAGCCGCCTTGTGGACCGCGCACTGCGTCCGCTTTTCCCCGAAGATTATCACGCCGACACACAGGTGCTGATTTATCTCATCTCGTCAGACAAAACCATTCTGCCCGATTGCTTTGCCGGCCTTGCTGCCGCTGCTGCACTGGCAGTTTCAGATATTCCGTTCAACGGACCTATTTCAGAGGTTCGTGTGGGTCGTATTGATGGAAATTTCAAGATCAACCCCACGATTGAGGAAATGAAAACTTCTGATATCGACATGATTGTGGCTGCCAGCCAGAAAGATATTCTGATGGTGGAAGGCGAAATGCTCGAAGTATCAGAAGCTGTAATGCTTGAGGCCATCAAATTTGCACACGAAGCGATTCGTGTACAGATCGGAGCCATCAACGCACTGGCTGCTGCGGTTGAAAAGTCGAAAGTAAAGCGCGAATACAGCCACGAAACCAACGACGCCGCACTGCAGGAAAAAGTACATGCCTTCTGCTACGAAAAAGCACTTGCCGTAGCCATGCAGGGTAACCCGAATAAGGCCGAGCGCAAAGCCGCTTTCAAAGCGGTGTTTGAAGCGTTCTGGGCCACCATTCCGGCCGAAGAACAAACCGACGAACTCAAAGGCCTTGCCAAAAAGTATTACTACATCACCGAATGGGAAGCCGTTCGCCGTGCTGTACTCGATACCCGCAAGCGCCTCGACGGCCGCACACTTACTGAAATCCGCCCGATCTGGAGTGAAACCGATTACCTGCCTATGGCACACGGTTCAGCCGTATTTACCCGTGGCGAAACACAGTCGCTTACCACTGTTACACTCGGCACCAAACTCGATGCACAGCTTATCGATACACCGATGTATCACGAAGAAGTAAACTTCCTGCTGCATTACAACTTCCCGCCCTTCTCTACAGGTGAGGCTAAGCCGATGCGCGGAACCGGTCGTCGTGAAATTGGTCATGGCAACCTCGCACTGCGTGCACTCAAAAACATGATTCCGGCCGATAACCAATACACTATTCGTATTGTTTCGGATATTCTCGAATCAAACGGTTCTTCATCTATGGCCACCGTTTGCGCAGGTACAATGGCGCTGATGGATGCAGGTGTGAAAGTGAAAAAGCCGGTTGCCGGTATTGCAATGGGTCTTATCACGGATGCAGCCGGTAAGTACGCCGTACTTTCTGATATTCTCGGTGATGAAGATCACCTCGGTGATATGGATTTCAAAGTTTGTGGTACAAAAGACGGCATTACTGCTGTTCAGATGGACCTGAAGGTTGACGGACTGCCTTACGAAGTAATGGCCGAAGCATTAGAGCAGGCCAAACAAGGCCGTTTGCATATCATGGGTGAAATGCTGAAAACGATCAGCGAGCCGCGTGAAGACTATAAAGATCACGCACCGCGCATCGTTCAGCTCCGCATCCCGCGCGAGTTTATTGGTGCGGTAATCGGACCGGGCGGCAAAATTATTCAGGAAATGCAGCGCGAAACCGGCACTACCATTATGATTGAAGAGGTAGGCGAGTTTGGTGTAGTGGATATTGCCGCTTCAAACAAAGATTCGATCGACAAGGCTGTGATGCGCATCAAAGGCATTACTTCGTTGCCCGATGTGGGTGAAGTATATGAAGGCAAAGTGAAGAGCATTATGCCCTTCGGTGCTTTCGTAGAATTCCTGCCCGGCCGCGATGGTCTGCTGCACATTTCGGAAGTGGACTGGAAACGCCTCGAAAACCTCGACGGTGTGCTCAAACAGGGCGATATCATTCAGGTGAAACTGATTGAGATTGACGAGAAGACCGGTAAGTTCCGTCTTTCACGCAAGGTGCTTCTGCCCAAGCCCGAAGGCTGGCAGGAACGTCCGCCCCGCCGCGAAGGTGGAAACAACCGCGGCCCGCGCAATCCGCAGCCCGAGAATACCACTCAGGATTAATTTTTCAGCTTAAATGCAAACGGTGCCGGAATTTTTTTTCGGCACCGTTTTCTTTTTAACTCCCGCCACCATCAAGCCTCTGAAAGAAACGGCATGAAAATTGGTCGGGCAAAAAATATTGTTCGACGGGCTGAAGCACTTGTCGGTTGAAACCTTTTTAGTTACCTTTCGTTAAGCCAAACAGAACCACTTACACATTTTATTCATTTAGAGACAGCTTGCCCCTATGATGCGTCAGCTAAAAATATCGAAGCAGGTAACGAACCGTGAAACGGCATCGCTCGACAAATATTTGCAGGAGATTGGTCGTGTTGATCTGATTAATGCGGAGGAGGAAGTTGAATTAGCACGCAGAATCAAACAGAATGATCAGGCCGCATTAGCCAAACTGGTGAATGCGAACCTGCGTTTCGTTGTTTCTGTTTCCAAACAGTATCAGAACCAGGGCCTGAGTTTGCCTGACCT
Source organism: Bacteroidota bacterium (assembly GCA_020402865.1). NCBI lineage: Bacteria > Pseudomonadati > Bacteroidota > Bacteroidota bacterium. The sequence goes on from JADBYT010000024.1 coordinate 28,413, forward strand.
GATTAACGAAGGCAATCTTGGTTTGATTAAAGCAGCACAGCGTTTCGATGAAACACGCGGCTTTAAATTCATCTCCTACGCTGTTTGGTGGATTCGTCAGTCAATTCTTCAGGCGCTGGCCGAGCAGTCGCGCATTGTGCGTTTGCCGCTCAATAAAATCGGCTCCATCAACAAAATCAACAAAACCTTTGCCCGTCTCGAGCAGGAATACGAACGCGAGCCCAGCGCCGATGAAATCGCCGCCGCACTCGAACTTTCGCCCGAAGACATCAAAGAAGCTTTGCGTAATACCGGCCGCCACGTATCCATGGATGCTCCGCTCGCCACCGGCGACGAGAACACGAGCAACATGTATGATGTGATGCAGAGCGAAGACACGCCAAGCCCCGAAGGCACACTCATCAGCGAATCGCTCCGCAAGGAAATTGAACGCGCGCTTTCCACACTCACCGCCCGCGAGGCCGATGTGGTGCGCCTGTACTTCGGCCTCAATGGCGAACACGCACTCACACTCGAAGAAATCGGCGAGCGTTTTGATCTCACCCGCGAACGCGTGCGCCAGATCAAGGAAAAAGCCATCCGCCGCCTGAAACATACTTCGCGCAGCCGTTTGCTGAAAACATATCTGGGTTAACAACTATCTCACCTGTGCCCGTAAGCGCAGTGTCTTAGTATAAATGAAAAGGAAGCTCTGTAGGCTTCCTTTTTTTATTTTTGAAATATGCAAACTAACTCCATGCCCTCTGAAAAATCATTGCCCCAAAAAGAAGTATATCTTTTTCTTGAAAATCAATACCAATATTACTATCAATTATACCAGAAAAAATTCACTCTTTTTTTTGTAGTTGATTTTGTATTAATCATGCTGTATTTGTTAAGCAGATATACTGCTTTAATTAGTAAGAAAATTGATTGGGTACTTGTTTTAGCAGGAATTTTAATATGTGTACTCTGGATAACGATTATGTGGATTGGGAGTAAGTTTATATTAACCATTCAGAAAGATAAGGTGCTTGCAGGGAAGAAAATTAGTGAAGAATATCCGGATCAGTGGATGCCGCATTTATCCTCATCAGATTCCTTTCGGTATTCTGAGTTGTTGATTTTTTTACAGCTATTGACAAGCATAGTCGGAATGTTGTTGTGGTTGGTACTTATGCTGATTGCTTTTGTAAACAATACCGATTTTGATCCAAATAATTCAGTGCCGCTTTTGCTTTTTGGGTTTGCGATGATAGCTGTAATTGTAATAATCGCAAAAGGTAAATCAACAGAAAATCGATAATTGACTTTCGTGACTTATACAATTATATTCTATAAAGAATTTTGCTTCATTCTGCTGGCGTATTAATCTGTAATATTCATCAGTCTATCATCAAACTACTGAACATAGCTATGAAATGAATGTTTTGGTGGTGATATTGAGTCTCTTGATTTCTCTAAAACCCCGCACAATTACACCTCACCGCCATAGCCGCTCCGGGTACATTATACATTTCTGCTTCGCGCAGCTCCGCGCAGGCACGTACATGGCGCAATTGAAGCAGCAGCGTGATGCCTAAGTTGTAGCGTGCGGTGTGATAATCGGGTTTTAGTTGCAGGGCGCGGTTGTAATGCAGCACGGCACGATCAAAATCGCCGAAGAAATTGTAAAGATTGCCCAGCGCATTGAGCAGATACACATCGTTCGGATTTTTGTACAGTAAATCTTCGTAAATGCGCAACGCATTTTGATAATCGCCGAGATGTTTGTTGAGCACGGCCTGATTGTAAAGCGCATGATCGGTTTCGGCGGCATCAGAAATAAGCAGCATATCATTTTGCGCCTCGTTGAAATTATTTTGAGCTGTGTGTACCGCACTGCGCATAATTAATGCCTGCCTGAGCTGCGGTTCAAGGCGCAGTGCTTTGTTGAACCATTGCAGCGCGGATATTGTATCGCCTTCGAGTTTGCTCAGGTAGCCGAGATGATAATAGCTTATGGCATAAAGCGAGTCGTGCGAAATGGCTTGCTGAAACCATTTGCGCGCATCGCCGAAGCGTTGTTCCTTTTTGTACATCATCCCTTTTATATCCGCGGCCTGCGCACTGCCCGGAATAAGTGTAAGTACACGATCAATATACTTATGTCCTTGCGTTGTTTGTCCAAGAAAATAGCTCGATAAGGCCGCACAGGTAAGTGCTTCTGTATCGAGCGGATTAGCCTGCAGACGCTGTGCCGAAGCCACCAGACTTGAATCGAAATGGCCTTCGATGAGGCTGCGGTCGGCAAGGTTGTATTGCAGTGTGGTTTGATACGGATTGTTCAGAATCTGCTGGAGCGGATCTTCGGCAGAAGTGCGGTAATCGGTTTTGAGCATTTGCAGCCTGCGCCGCGCATCAATGTACAATGCCGCGTACGGATTAAGCTGAGTAGCCTGCTGAAAATCGGCGGCTGATTCGCTTTGCCTTCCCATAATGGCATAAAGACGGCCACGGTGCACGTAGGCTTCGGCAAAGTCAGGCGCCATGGCAATGGCATTGTTGTAATTCATTAACGCCTGCTCCGTGCGCCCGAAGCGCAGTTCCACATCGCCAAGCGTAATCAGTTCAAGTGCCGGATAAAAATTGGAGGGAACACCGCTTCCTGTTTGTGCAGTTGCTCCAAATGAAATCAACAAAAGAAAAGTATGAAATACAAAAGTCCGCATAGCTGTCGTTTAATTTTAAAACAAACTGCAGCCATCGATGTTTTACGGTGTTTTAATAGGGAATTAATATACTGGACATCGCTGTTCTTGGTTTTTGGTATCAGTTTGAACGTGAGTATTTTAAAAATAAAAAGAGTGTTGAGCAGCTACTGCACAACACTCTTTTTAATGAATAATTAAGCTGATTAGTGAGTAACCACCAAACGCTTGGTCATTACATCATTTCCAACCTGCATACGAACAAAATAAATTCCGGCAGGCAGTTCGCTTACATCAAATGTAGTTTGGAAGTTTCCGGCTGTGCGTTCAATGTTTTGAACTTCTACTTCCTGACCTACCATGTTTACAAGTGCAATGCGAACATTAGTAGCAGTTGATACTGTGTAAGAAAGTGTAGCCTGCTGAGTTGCCGGATTCGGATACAACTCATTAGCCGAGATTTGTCCGGCCTGCTGAACACCTGTAATTACATACTCGGCATCAAACATAGCTACACCATTGTTGCCAACACCTTTTGCAATCCATGCATGTGCAACACCTGTTACAAGCGGGTTGATTTCTACACGCGGCAGCGGCTTGAGCAAGTTCGTTGTTATATCATTGTATTGTGGGTTGATTACAGTCCAGGTACTGTTATTGATAAGGTTAAAATTGTTGATTACATACGGAAGTCTGCCGTTTGTAGAATCATAGTAAGTGGCAAGGAAGTTATTATTTGTAGGATCATAACTGATGTGCGGATACAAATCGTTTTCATTTGAGTTTACAACATCCAGACGATACCAGAAATTGGTAAAGTGTGCACGTTTGTTGAAAAAACCAATTGCATCATAATCAGTTCCGTTGCTGCTGTAATCGCGCTGAACCAATACAACAGCACTTACACCACCGCTGTCTGTGTCTTCGGTATCATAACTGGTTGCAATTTCGGGGTATGCGCAAAGCCCGATTGCCGCAGAGCTTATAGAGTCGAGGTTTTTCGGTGTAATAAATGTACCGTCAACCGTGCTTGTATTGCGTGAAACATAAATATTACCTGTACGGGCTGTTGATGAAGGCAAGCGTTCCCAAGCTATAAAATAGCGGCCATTTGAACCCGAAGCACTGCGGCCATAAGAAATTGAAACATGGCGTGAGTAAAATCCGGTTGTGGCAACTACTTCGCGTTCAGTAAACGTATTTCCACCGTCTATAGAACCGATAAAAATAATTGAATCGGTACTGGACTGAAAAGCTGAATAGGCAATGCCAATACTGTAGCCTGTTACTCCCACAGCAGGATGGGTGTAATCAGTAGCAATGGATATACCGCGAATTGGGCTGTTATTACCGCGAAGCAGCGTATAGTTTTCAATAATAAACGCTCCTGTTGTGGCATTGTATTTATCTACATACAACACGTCACTTCCGGTTGAAATAATTCTGTTCGATCCGGTAACATAAAGCACCAGGTTATTGGTATCGGTTCCGGCTACTGTAATGTCAAAAACAGAAAGATCGGCTCCGGGAAACGAAAACGAATTCATCGGAATCCAGGTTTGTCCGTTGGTACGTGATCGCATAATTGTCATGCCGCCTTCGTTGGTTGCTGCATCCTGAAAACTATAGGCTGCATAGAGCCAGCCATTGAAAGCTACAGCAATCCGTACTTTGTTTTGATCAATAGCCGGCTGAGGGTTAATGGTAACATCAGTTGAATAAAGCGGCACTGCAGGGGGCGTGTAGGCCGGGAAATGTGTTTCAGCTGTTGTTGCAGATGAACGTGGGTTCATTGCATTTACCTGCTGGTGCGTTAATACATCCTGAGCAAATGTGTGCTGTGTTAGCACTAACGCTGAGGCGATCAGTAAAAAGTTTTTCATGTTTTGGTTTTGAGAATGATTCAGCTTATTTGTCGACAAATTTAGAGTGTATATCGATGAACTGATTAGTTTGGTTGCGGTTGAAGTAAAACATATGTGATGCTTTTGTCTGTCGTATTTATTTTATAATAAATTGATAATCAGTGATTAGAATTTGTAAAGGTGCTGATTTGTGATGTAAAAATGTTGAAGTGCAAATAGATGATTGGTATCATATCATCGGTAGTTTGCAACGATTTTACAGATTGGTAGAAGCTTAAGTCAAATACCAATTTGCAAAAGAGAGGTTTTGTACCTTTGCCGCTTAACTCAACATTATGCCAGCACTCGTAGCTCCTTCCGTTCTCTCGGCCGATTTCGGCAACCTTCAGCGTGATATTGAATTTATCAACTCAAGTGCTGCCGACTGGTTTCATGTTGATGTAATGGACGGCGTTTTTGTGCCTAATATTTCGTTTGGCTTTCCGGTTATCAAAACATTACAGCAGCATGCAACCAAGCCGCTTGACGTGCATCTGATGATTGTAAATCCCGACAATTACATAGACGAGCTTGGCAAATACAAACCGGCCGTGCTTACCGTGCATTACGAAGCCTGCACGCACCTGCACCGCACCCTGCAGCACATTAAGGCTGTGGGCGCCAAAACCGGCGTGGCACTCAATCCGCATACGCCCGTGAGCATGGTAAAAGACATCCTGCACGAAATAGACCTGCTGCTGATTATGAGCATCAATCCCGGTTTTGGCGGACAAAAATTTGAGCCGCTTGCGCTCGACAAAGTGCGCGAAGCAAAAGCATTGATTACTGCCAAAGGCACCAATACACTTATTGAGGTGGATGGCGGCGTAACACCCGACAATTGCGACGCATTAATTGCCGCCGGAGCCGATGTACTTGTGGCCGGCACCGCCGTATTTGCTGCGCCCGACCGCAATGCGGCGATTGTACGATTGAAAGGGAAGTAAGCTACAGAAGCGGTGTACGCTTCTAATGCAGCGTTAACATTCACATAGCCTCAACTTTACCTAACTTTGCTCCGATCATTCTCCGGGGCAATCTATGCGCGAAGCATTCCGCACACATCTCGTCTGGCTTTTTCTACGGCAGTTCCTTTTCTGGATGCTTTTCTTTGGCCTCACACGCCTCATTTTTCTGCTCTGGAATATCGAAGAAACCACTGGCACCGGTGCAGGCGAAGTACTTGCCGCATTCTGGCATGCATTGTATGTGGATGCTGCCATGACGGCTTATTTCATGGGTATTTCGTGGCTGCTTTTTTCGGTGGCAGGTTTTTGGCGGGCACAGCTTTGGCTGAAAATAAATACCTGGCTGCATTATGTGTTTATTGTGGCCGTGAGTTTTCTCACCATCGGCGAATTGCCCATTTACGACGAGTGGCACCATAAGCTTACCTACAAAGCCCTCTGGTTTCTCGGCGATCCGGCCGAGGTAATAAATACCGCTTCCACACTTCAGCTGCTGGTGGGTTTGCCTTCGGTGGCGTTGCTGGCCTGGGGCGCAATCTGGTTTTACAAACGCGCGGTGCCGTGGCAGTTTGCCGTGCAGCCTTTACGCTGGAAACATATTGTATTTGTACTGCTGGCACCGGTGGCGGTGTTCTGGTTTTTGCGCGGCGGCTTTTTTCAGGTGATGCCGGTGCAGGTGAGTGATGCGTATTATTCGCGCTCCAATTTTCTGAATACAGTAAGCGTTAATTCTACCTTTCACCTGTTCAGCAACATATTTCAGAACCGCAACGCCGGCGAACCATACAAACTCCTGCCGCCTGAAGAGGCCAGACGAATTTTTAACCAGATGGTGAAAGCCCCGGCCGACAGTACCGTGCAGGTGCTTACCACCACGCGCCCGAACGTGGTGCTGGTGGTGCTCGAAGGCTGGTCGGCTGATCTGATTGAGCCGCTGGGAGGATACCCGGGCATTACCCCGCATTTCAATAAAATGCTTGGTGATGGCATTTCGTTCGACAGCTGTTATGCTTCCGGCAGCCTTTCCGATCAGGGCATGGCTGCCGTATTTTCGGCCTTCCCGGCGCAGCCCAAAACTTCCATCATTACCCAACCCGATAAATACACGCATTTGCCCTGCCTCAGCAATGCTTTTTCCAAAGCCGGCTATGCCACTTCGTTTATGTTTGGCGGACAGCTTAGCTACGGGAATATCCGCGCTTACATGTATTACAACCAGTTCGGACGAATTACCGAAGAAAAGGATTTCGGTCCCGAAATTCCCAAAGGCAAACTCGGTGCGCACGACGAGTACTTGTTCAATCGTCAGCTCAGCGATTTAGGCCGCGAAAAACAACCCTTCTTTGCCGCCATGTTTACCCTCAGCACGCACGGCCCGTTTGATATTCCCATGAAACCCGAACTTAACTGGGGCGGCAAAGAAAAAGAATACATCAACTCGGCGCTTTATGCCGATCGCTGCATTCACAACTTCCTTGAGTCGGCACGCAAACAGCCGTGGTACAGCAACACACTTTTTGTGTTTGTACCCGATCACAGTCACAACTCGCCGCGCAACTGGAGCTTTAACGAACCCAATTACCGCCGCATTCCCATGGTATTCTTCGGCGAAGTAATCAAGCCTGAATACCGCGGCTACCACTACCGTAAAATCTGCTCGCAAATTGATCTCGCCGCCACACTGCTCACCCAGCTAAAGCTTGATGCATCGCCGTTTCACTACAGCAAAAATCTGTTCAATACCTGTGCGCCCGAATATGCGTACTACGCATTTGATGAAGGGTTTGGCTGGATAAAGCCCGGCGCGCATGTAGTGTATGAAGTACGCCAGAATCGCATCGAACACGAAAAAGTAAGCTCCGATGATCAGCGCCGGCAACTCATTACCGAAGGCAAAGCCTGGCTGCAGATTATGACCGATGAATACTGGAAATATTAGATGCTGCCCGGCTAAAAATCAGACAGTACATCCATCATCCGTTTCAGTTCCTCGGTTTTATTCGGATAGCCCAAACGCTCGTAGGAAATGATGAGTTTGGTAATGAGGCTGCGGATAATATCGAGGTTGGAGCAGGGCGCGTAATACTCGGGTTTGGGATCGAGGTTTTGCTGTTTCAGGTAAGCATCAATTTCCTTACGGCTTACCACCCAGCCACGGCTGAAGGGGTTGATGTAAAACAACACACGGTCGCTGTCTTGCGTAAACGCCATCGGCTGATCGGTGCCGGCATCCACATAGGCCAGAATAAAATGCTCAGGCAGGTTTACGCCGTACACGGGTATGCGAAGATCCTGTGCAATAACGGCGTAAATTATTGACAATGAGAGTGGATTGCCTTTTTTGGTTTCAAGTACATTGTTGATGTACGAGTTTTGCGGGGCGTGGTAATTGGCCGTATTTCCGCTGAAATTATGTACATCAAAAAGAATGTGATTAATTACACGCACTTTTTCAAGCGCCGTAAGGTTGTTGTTCAGCTCCAGCCAGATGTCCTGTTTGATTTGCTCAATGTGGCGGCGGATGCGTTCCTCGTCGAGATCGGGATATTGCGTGCGGGCCACTATAAGCGCACCTTCTAACAAATCCTGCTGCCCGGGTAAGGCCCAGGTGCGAAGACTGTTCCGCGTATAATCAAGCTGGATACTGTGGATAATGTTTTCGATACGCGACTGAAGCAGCGGATCGAACGAGTTTTCCCAGGCCGATTCGAGTGCAGGTACAGCCACATTGCCCATTGAGAGCAATTTTTCGCGGATCTGATGAAATACGTTTTCATCAGGATCATCAAGCAGGCTGATTAATGCGCTGAGCTGGGAGCTGTCCATCGGTTTAATTAACCTTTATTCTTATGCAAAGATAGGATTTTGTTGTGCTTGAAAACGGGTGTTTACCACCGGTTTTAATGTAGTTTCTATGCCGAAGAACCGGAAAGGCGTTCAAGAACGAGCCGGATAAGATCGTTTACTGTTTTCTTGTAGTCTTTACTGTACTGCTTTGCTACGCGGTTGGCAATTATGGCACACACGGTACAGCACTCATGTCCGAGCAGTTTGCCCAGTCCGTATAGCGCCGAGGTTTCCATTTCGAAATTGGTGATGCGGTGACCATTGTGGGTAAAACTGCCGAGTTTTTCGTTCAGGTCGGGAAGTGCGGGAGCGAGGCGAAGCTGCCTTCCCTGCGGACCGTAAAAGCCGGGAGCGGTGGCGGTAATGCCCTGCGTCAGGTCGTGTGCAAGGGTGTGGAGCAGTGTTTGCGAGGCTTCCACCACATAGGGATACGGCATGCCGGGCAGCCAGCCGGCGTGCTGCTGAAAAGCGGTGGCTATTTCAGGCACATCGCAGAGATCAAGCCCGGCATAGTAGTTCAGTAACCCGTCGAGACCCATGCCGTGCGAGGAAGCCACGAAACTGTCCACCGGAATATCGCCCTGCAGCGCACCCGAAGTACCAATACGTACAATTTTAAGCGCACGTTTCTGCGGCAGAATGGTACGCGTTTTCAGGTCGATGTTTACCAGCGCATCCAGCTCGTTGAGCACAATGTCGATATTATCGGTACCAATGCCGGTTGACAAAACCGTGATGCGTTCGCCCCGAAAAGTGCCGGTATGTGTAATAAACTCACGGTTCTTTTCACGATGTTCAATACTGTCGAAATGCGCCGAAACCGTGGCTACCCTGTCCTGATCGCCCACCACAATAACCTTATCGGCAAGCTGTTCGGGCCGCAGATGGATATGATAAACGCTGCCGTCGGGATTTAAAATGAGTTCTGATTCAGCAATGGGTAAAGCCATATACAAGAGGTTTGGCAACGAAAATACAAAGTAGAAATGTGTTTTGCATTGTTCGTGTTTCGGTTCTTTGAAACGACTTGTCAGCTGCGTTTAGATGAATAACTGCCATAGCTTGCCATTTACCGCAATTTACCAGCAGGTTTCAGCTAATTATCTGATTTCCGGTCAATAATCATTTGAACAGATGTTCCCGGTCAGTTGCAACGCTTTTCGATTTGATTATATTTGCATCGTTCAAACACCACTACTAACGCCGGAAAAGAGCCGGCAGCGACGTTACGTATGAGCCAAAAAGCAGAAAAAATTGTAGTTCCCGTTGATTTCGGCGAACAATCCATGATTGCACTCGAGCAGGCCTGTCATCTGGCCAAAATGACCAATGCGGAAGTTACACTTGTGTATGTGCTCGAAGGTGCAAGTCTTTTGGGACGCATTCTTTCTTCCCAGCAGGACGAAGCCATCCGCAAGGAAATCAACGAAAAGCTGGAGGAACTTACCGTTAATGTGGAAAAAACACATGGCGTGAAGTGCGACAAAGTGGTAGCACACGGCTCGGTATATGATAAAGTAGCCGAGGTGGCCGAAATGATTAACGCCACCTTTATTGTAATGGGCACCAACGGCGCCGAAAACCTCCGCAAACGCTTTATCGGCTCAAATGCGCTGCGTGTAGTACGCGAGTCGAAAGTGCCCGTAATTACCATTAAAGGAAAACATCACCGCGATGGCTGCAAAAATATTGTGGTGCCCCTCGATCTTACCAAGGAAACACGCGAGAAAGTGAATAAAGCCATTGAAATGGCGAAACTTTATGCGGCTGATATCCGCGTGGTTTCGGTGCTTTTCTCTACCGACGAGTTTATCGTAAACCGCCTCACCCGCCAGCTTTCGCAGGTGAAAACGTTTATCGAAAAAGCACACATACGCTGCACCGCCGAAATTATTAAAGGCATCAAAGGCGATGAATCACTCGGACAAATCATAGTCGATTACGCCAACAAAGTAGAAGGCGACCTCATCATGATTATGACCCAGCAGGAAACTGATATTACCGAACTCTTTATCGGTTCGGCTGCTACAGAAATCATTCATAAATCAGACATCCCGGTGCTTTCTATCGTTCCTTCTCCCAAAAACGAGTACGTGGATTTCAAACCCTATTAATATACACACCTATTAATTTAAACACCTGTTCTGCGCAAGCCTGACAGGTGTTTTTTTATTTACCTCCGGCAATTATCAGTTCTGCTTATGACTGCTGTCAGTAAAGGGCCCGGCAGAGTTGCCTATATTTGATACTGTCCAAACAAAACGAGTATGAGCTTTCAACTAAAAAAAATTCTGGTTCCGGTTGATTTTTCCGAAACAGGTATGCTTGCTCTTGAGCATGCCGGCCACATGGCCGGGCTGGCAAAGGCCGATTTACTGCTGCTGCATGTATTGCCGGTAAATCAGTACCATTTCGAAATTCCGGAGCCCGAACTGCATATCGAAAATTTCGACCGCGTAAATGCAATAGTCGAGGAGAGGCTTAATGAAGCAGTGGAAATGGTGCGGCAACGATACGGCGTAAGAGCTTCATCAATGAGCGCCCGTGGTTCGGTTTCGAGAGAGGTAAATGAGGTGGCCACAGAAGAAAATGCCGACCTCATTATTATGGGGACGCACGGTGCCAAAGGCTTCGAAGAACTCTTTATCGGCAGCAATGCACATAAGGTGATAAGCATGGCTAAGTGCCCGGTAATCACCGTGCAAACGCATGCAAAGCGTATCGGCTTCACCAACATTGTACTGCCTATCGACCGTACCGCCCACTCGCGCGAGAAAGTGGATGTTGCTTTGCGTTTCGGTGCCATGTATGATGCCAAAATCCATATCCTCGGCTTGTTTGAAAGCAGCGAAGACCAACGCGAATTTGATAAACTGCAGATTGTACTTGATCAGGTGCAGCATGCGGTAGAACATGCCAAACTCCGTTTCAGCCGCCAAACCGTAAAAGGTACAAACCTGGCTGCCGAAGCCATGCGTTTTGGCCCCACGGTAGAAGCCGATCTGATTGTGATTATGACCGAACAGGAATCAGAGCTCACCGGACTTTTCCTCGGTCCCCGCGCCAAACAAATTGTCAATCATTCGCGCATTCCGGTAATGAGCATCAAACCCAAAGAAGGTATCGTAAGCGATTTCAACCTCGATGGTTCAGTCGGGCTGTTTTAACAACGCTTATTGGCCCTCACAGCAACTATCCAATAAAAAGAGCCGTGAAACGCGATTGTCGCAGTTTCACGGCTCTTGAGTTTTAACCAATTACTTGTTATGCGGATTCTCCGACGAGCCGAAAACTTTTTTTAGAATTTCGGAAGTGCGGGCTACCGGATTCGTGCGGATGTTCTTTTCCTCGTTACCGATAAGTTTAAACAAACCGCCAATGGCCTGTCCGGTAATGTAACCGTCGAGATCAGGATTTACGGGCTGGGTAAACGGAATTTTGTTGTAGGCATTCACCACCGGTGTCCAGTATTTGGTGAGCTGCACTTTTTGGGTGGCACGGTTTACAACCGGACGAAATTTGGTGGTGAGATCACCTGTGGTTTTGGTGCGGAGATAGTTGGTGGCTGCCGTATCGGTGCCGCGCAGAATGTTGAGACCATCGGTAATGGTCATGCTGGTAATGGCATTAATAAAAATGGGGCCGGCTTCCTTAGACGCTTCTTCAGCGGCGTGGTTCATGGTTTCTTCAAAGTCGTTGATCCAGCCTGGGCCGCCGGGTACTTTCATCACGGCATCTTTTACTTTCTGCACCGAAGCCGGGAAGGGGATGCGGATGAGCGGATTGTTTAAAAATCCGTTGGCCTGCGAAGCAGAGGCGGTTGATTTGTTGGTGCCTTGCTGCAGTGCGGCTTTGAGGCCGTTTACAATTTCGGTGCTGGTAAGCGGTGCTCCGGGCAGTGTGCCCACCTGCTTGCCAAGATCGCCGGCTACTTTGCCAAGTTCAGTGCAGGCTGAGAGTGCAAGAGTGCCTGCGGCGAGAATAAACACAAACTTTTTCATGGAATGATCTGATTCGGGTGAATGAATATGTTACGAAGCTAACAAATACTTTGCCAGAACAAAAAGTCTGGCTGTTATGCCGTTCCCAGAATTACTTTTCGCAGCAGCATAAGTGCCGAAAGGGTGGTTGCGGCAATGTTTCTTTCGCGGTTGCCGCCATACTGCATTTTTCTGACGGTAACACCGGTTTCGGAGGCAACGGCAATGTACACCAGCCCCACCGGTTTTAATTCGGTACCGCCTCCGGGGCCGGCAATACCGGTGGTGGCTATTGCGTAGCCGGCATTAAACTGCTTGCGGGCATTGACGGCCATTACCGAAGCCACTTCTTCGCTCACCGCACCATGCTGTTCGATGAGGGCGGCCGGTACGCCCAGCTGCTGCATTTTTACTTCGTTGGCATAGCTTACAATGCTGCCGAGATACCATTGCGAACTGCCCGGCACCGAGGTAATGGCCTGTGCCACACTGCCGCCGGTGCAGCTTTCGGCCGTAATTACTGTTTGGCCGTGTTCAACCAGCAAGCGGCCAACTACCTGTGGCAGCGTATCGTCGTTATAGCCATAGTGCCACTGCTCAATGAGCGGCAGCAGTTCTTCCACTTTGGCATCGGTAGCTTTGCGCACTGCAGCTTCCTCGCCCGAAGCCGAAAGCCGCAAACGCACCATGCCGGGCGAGGGCAAGTAAGCCAGCTTGATGCCGTGTTCGGCCAAACTGTTTTCCCAGGCCTCAATCTTCTCCGCCAGCAGCGATTCGCCCACTCCCTGCGTAAGCACGGTGCGGTGATAAATAAACGGCAGACTGAATTTTTCGCGCAGCAAGGGCAACACGCCGTCACTCATTATTCCCTTCATTTCAAACGGCACACCCGGCATCGACACAAAAATTTTCCCGCCTACCTCAAACCACATGCCCGGCGCCGTGCCGTTTTTGTTGCGTATCACCCGGCAACCATCAGGCACCTGTGCCTGAAGCAGATTCACCTCGCCGGGCTCACGGCCGAAGCGTTTAAATATGCTCATTACATCTTCCGCCACCTGCTCATCCATGCGCCAGCCCATACCAAAATAGTCGCGCAGCGTTTTCTTGGTCAGGTCGTCTTTCGTGGGCCCAAGGCCGCCCGTAATCAGAATCAGGTCGGCCCGCTGCCGGGCTTCGTCAAGAGCCTTTACAATATGTGAAGCATCGTCGGAAACAGAAGTAATTTGCTTTACCGCAATGCCGTTTAACCCCAGCTGCCCGCCCATCCAGGCCGAGTTGGTGTCCACAATCTGTCCGATGAGAATTTCATCGCCAATGGTAATGATTTCTGCAAGCATGTTGCAAAGCTAAACACAACTGAGGCTGTTTGGTTTAAAAACAGGTTGTGCTGCTTCCTCGCTGCTACATTTATTCAATAAATACATACACCTGTTTTTACGTGCGTAGCAGAGCGTGCTATTGTTTACCTTTGCACCTTAAATGAACAAGCCCGGTCAGCCCGATAAAATGTCTGAACCCTTTCTGCTGCTGCTTGCTGCAGTAGTGGTATTTACCTTGCTTTCGCTTACCAATACCAGTTTTTCTGTTGGCGGTTTCACCTCGAAACCGGTAAACACCATTTATGAAATCACAGCTTCGGGACGCATCGAAAAAGCACCGGGTGTGCGTCCGCTTCTTGATTCGGCCTTTCTGGCTGCACGCGGTGTAAAACTCGAAACCGCCAAAGACAAAACAGCCATTGCCGAATACGGCTCCGATACCCTTGGCGGCCTCATCCGTTTTTACCTTGCGCTCGATCAGCTCAAAGCCGGCAAAAGGAAAACCGTTCGCGTTGCCTACTTCGGCGATTCAATGGTGGAAGGTGATCTGGTTACACAAGACCTGCGAAAAAGCCTGCAGGATACATTTGGCGGCGAAGGTGTGGGCTTTATGCCGGTTACTTCAATTGTGGCAGGCTTTCGCCAAACCATCATCCACAGCTATTCCACCAACTGGACCGATCATTTTCTGATAACGCCCACCGGATGCGGCAACTGCGGGCCGGGAATTACCGGACATACCTTTCAGCCTGCAACAGGCGGCATGGTTACCGAAAACGACAGTGCCTCACAGGCTGTGGGCGGAAGCTGGGTAAGCTACACCGCCGTAAACCGCCCCCGCCTTGAGCGTTTCCCCAAAGTGCGTATGTTTTACGGCAAAGGCGAGGGCGCTACCGTAAACTGCAACGGCCGCAACTACCGCATGGAAGGCAATGAAACGGTTAACACCATTACACTCGCTGATCAGCCGGTGAAAAAAGTGAAAGCCAGCTTTGCCGCAGGTAGTCCGCAATATGTGTACGGTTTCAGCATGGACAGCGACAGCGGCGTGTTTGTGGATAATTTTGCCATGCGCGGAAACAGTGGTTTACCGCTGGCCACCTGGCCGGTTGAAGTGCTGCGCGGACTGGATGCGCAGCTGAATTACGATCTCATTATTCTGCACTTTGGTGTAAACGTGGTAAACAGCAAGCAGAAAAATTATCAGTGGTATGCCGCAGGGATGACCACGGTAATCAACAATTTCCGCAAGGCATTTCCGAACGCCAGCTTCCTCATTATCGGTGCTGCCGATAAAGGCTGGCGCGGCCCCGAAGGCTACACCACTGATCCGGCTATTCCCATTCTGCTCAACGCACAACGCCAGATGGCACAAAACACAGGCTGCGCTTTCTGGAGCCTGTTTGATGCCATGGGTGGCACCGGAAGCATGGTTGAGTGGGTGAAAGGTGATACTGTTTACGCCAATAAAGATTATACACACTTCAACCACCGGGGCGCAAAGCGTGTGGCCGGATTATTGTTTAACGAACTCATGCGCGAGTACAATGTCTATCATCAGTCGGCTCAAAAAATATAGCCTGTTGCCGGTGCTGCTGATGTGGGTGTTTACCTCCTGCAGCGAAGCCCCGGCACAGAATCCGCCTGCCGGCCAGACCATCGATCAGATGCTGGCGGCCTATCCCTTTTTGCGCCGCGATCTGAATGTAATCCGTAACGACAGTGCTGCGCTGGCCGGGTTTTACGAAAAGCTGTGGGAACTCAGGCAGGGCAAGCGTAAAACTGTAAGCATCCTCCATATCGGCGATTCGCACATCCAGGCCGACTTCTTCTCCGGCACTGTGCGCCACAACATTCAAACCGAGTTTGGTAATGCCGGGCGCGGACTTGTTTTCCCTTACCGTGTAGCCAAATCAAACGAGCCGTGGAGCTACAAAACTTCGGCTACCGGCAACTGGAATTCACGCCGAATGCTTAAGCCCGAACCTAATCTGCCCATCGGTCTCTGCGGTTTTACCATCGAAACGCCCGATACGCTTTCGGCATTCGGCCTCAAGGTAAGTCCGCACGGCAATCTCAGTTATGCCTTCAACAAAATGACCGTGCTGCACAGTGCCGGCCCCGGAAGTTTTGATGTGGCCGTGTGCGATGCCTTCAATTGCCGCATCGGTACACGGCAGCCCGGCGCAAAACCTTTTGCGTCGGTATTTACGTTCGACAGTCTGCGAAACGAAATCATTGTAGAATGTATTCCGGCCGACACCGCCGCCCGCAGCCTGCAGATTTACGGCATGATTCTCGAAAACGGCCGGCCCGGCGTGCTTTATAACATGGTAGGCGTAAACGGTGCCGAATACCGCCACTACAACGCCGCCGAGTTTTTCTTCGATCAGCTCACCATCATCAACCCTGATCTGGTTATCGTTTCACTTGGTACCAACGAAGGTTTTGCCACAAGCTACACCAACGAGGCCTACCGCAAAAACATCGAACAGTTTATGCAGCGCCTCAAACAGGTAGCGCCTCAAACCGCCATCATTACCACCACTCCCGGCGATTCATTCCGCCGCACCCGCAAAGGATTTGTAAAAAATGCCGATATGGGTGAAGCCCGCAAAACCCTCATGAACTGGAGCGATTCCAGTCAGGTGGCCTGCTGGGATTTTTACGGCGTAATGGGCGGATACGGCTCCATGAGCAAATGGTACGTGGCCGGAATGGCTCACAAAGACAGGCTGCATCTCAATAAAAAAGGCTATCAGCTGCAGGGCGAGCTGTTTTACATCGCACTCATGGCCGGTTATGATAAATACGTGGTACGCGTTCACGGCAAATAGGAAGTATGTTTGATATAGATTTCGGCAAACTGCTTCAGCAGCTCGTGTATGATGAGAAAAACCCGCTCATGTTCAACAGCGGTTTCTTTTTCTACTTCTTTACCATTTTCCTGCTTTTTTATCTGCTCATCCACAAACACAAACTCACCAGAGTCATTGTGTTTACGGTGTTCTCGCTTTACTTCTTTTACAAAGCCTGTGGCTGGTACGTGGGCTTTATTCTCATAGCTGCTGTATTTGACTTCAACCTTTCCAATGCAATATGGAACTCGAAAACGCAGCTTCGGAAAAATGCCTTGCTGGTATTTAGTATCCTCACCAACCTCGGGCTGCTGTTTTATTTCAAGTACACCAATTTCTTTATCGAAATTGTAAACGAAATAGGGGCCGGACAACTCGATCCGCTCAAGCTGGCCCTGCCTGTAGGCATTTCGTTTTACACATTCGAGAACCTGAGTTATACAATAGACGTGTATCGCGGGCATTTCAAGCCGGTAAGCAGTTTCTGGGATTACTGCTTCTTCCTTTCGTTTTTCCCGAAACTGATGATGGGCCCCATTGTGCGCGCCGCCGATTTTATTCCGCAAATCCGCCAGGATATCCGCGTTACGCAGGAGGATGTGGGCGCAGGGCTTTACCTGATTCTCAGCGGACTTTTCCGCAAAGTGGTAATTTCAGACTTCATCTGGCTCAACTACGGCCAGTACATTTTCGACGATCCGTCGAAGCACAGCGGCGTGGAATGTTTGCTGGGCGTGTATTGCTATGCCCTGCGTATTTACTGCGATTTTTCGGGTTATTCGGATATGGCCATCGGTATGGCGCGGTGGATGGGCTTTAAAATTCCGGCCAATTTCCGTTCGCCTTACCAGTCGGCCAACATTACCGAATTCTGGCGGCGCTGGCACATATCGCTTTCCGCCTGGCTGCGCGATTACCTGTACATTCCGCTGGGCGGCAATCGTAAAGTGGTTATTGGTGCAGCCATTACCGGGTCGCTTTTCTTTGGCGGGGCAGCGGTTTGGGCAGGCATTGAGTTTGTGCAGAAGCAGCATGTATGGCCGCTTGTGGTGCTGCTGTGTGTGCTTGCGTTGCTGGTGGTGCCCGCGCTGGTCACCCGCAAGCGCGAGAGTTTTGCCGCCAGTCTCAATCAACTCCTAACCATGCTCATTGGCGGCCTCTGGCACGGTGCCTCGTGGAATTTCCTGTTCTGGGGCTTCCTGCACGGCATTGCGCTCGGGCTCGATAAATTGCGGCTGAAGATTTTGCCGGTGAGCAATCATCCGCTGCGCCGCTTTCTGGGTGTGCTGCTCACGTTCCATATTGTATGCTTTGCCTGGATTTTCTTCGTGTGCGAAGATTTTACGCAGGCCTCGGCCGTCATTACCCAGATCACCGGCAATTTTGCCCCGGAAACTTTTGTGGCCACGCTTACAGGTTACTGGCCGGTAATGGTGGTTATGGCCATCGGTTTCATCCTGCACTTTGTGCCCGAACGGGTGGAGGAGAAAGTGCAGCTTATGCTGGGCCGCTGGCCTTCCTACGGCCGGGTGTTGTTGCTCATTGGTTTTATCTGGATGGTGATTCAGATGAAACAGGCAGAGCAGCTGCTGCCCATTTATTTGCAGTTTTAGAGGTAACTCTTAATTCCTTTAGAGTATATTTGATTAATAGTATGATGAAAACATATAACAAATCGTTATTCAGCGATATATACACAGAAACAATTGATCTGTCGAAACTGATAAATCAGTATTTCGTTGTAATTAATGAAGATTCATCTTATATGCATCTTATTCATTTTGTTGGAAAAGGTACATTGAATAATATTTATGATGGGATAGTCACAGACGGACAATGGGAGTTTTTAAATCAATCAGATGTCAAATTGACTTTTCCGGAAATAAAATTTATAGTTAGGTGTCTTTTTTTTGATAGAAATATTGCATTAATGAATTTAATTGGAACAGAGGATGTTATAGTATTTGTTAGCAAAGACAGATACGAAATGGGAGTTAATTCAATTATAGAAATAAATAAATATATTAAGGCGAAGAACCGTTTTAATAATCTGCAAAATAGTCATTTAAATCAATATGGAATTCAAAATCATTATTCACAACAAACCTCTTATTCAAGCGGAGTTGATCAATTAAAAAATTTAGTCTGGGGAATTTTATTGATTTTTATTATCATAGTTATCGGTTATATCTGCTCAAAATTCTAACTGCCAAATTAGGTGCCGGCCTTTGGGGCGAAAGCACAGTTGATGACCTTGCCGGTTACCTCGAAAACCGTTATCCCGGCTTAAAAGGATTCAATCGCCGGGGCCTTTACCGGATGAAACAATTCTACGAAACTTACACCCATCCCGAATTTGTGTCACCACTGGTGACGCAATTGCAAAATCCTGATAGTGAGGTTGTTGAAATTGTGTCACCAGTGGTGACACAATTAGAAACACCGGAGGAAAAGGTGCTCAGATTTATACCGATGCTCGTGTCGCAGATCAGCTGGACGCACCACCTGCTGATCTTGTCCAAAACCCGGTCGGCGGAGGAGAAAATGTTTTATATTCATCAGTGTATCAGGGAGAAGCTATCAAAACGGGAATTGGAACGGCAGTTGAATTCTGCCACATTTGAGCGCACCATTCTGGCCAACCAGAAAATATCGCCGGTAGTTTCGCAGTTGCCGCACAACCTGTTTAAAGATCCCTACATCTTCGAGTTTCTGGATTTACCCGAAGGACATTCAGAAAAGGATCTGGAAAAGGCGCTGGTAAAAAATCTGCAGAAATTTATCCTTGAAATAGGCAAGGGCTTTACTTACATGGGTACACAGTTCAGGATGCAGGTAGGAAACAAGGATTATTACACCGATCTGTTGTTTTATCACCGCGATTTGCAGTGTCTGGTACTTTTCGAGCTGAAAATTCATGAGTTTGAGCCCGAATTTCTTGGTAAACTCAATTTTTACCTCGAAGCACTTGACCGTGATGTGAAACGCCCGCACGAAAAACCCAGCATTGGCATTTTGCTCTGTAAAGGCAAGGATTCGGAAGTGGTAGAGTATTCGCTGGCCCGCAATCCCTCGCCCGCACTCATTGCCGATTTTGAAACCAAACTTCTGCCCAAGGATGTGCTTGCCCGCAAACTCAACCAGTTATTTGAACAGCTTACGGGGTTGGATGAGTTTGTAAATGATTGAATAAAGGCTAGTTGGATGATTTTTGAGTCAGAAGAAAAGCTAATTTGGTAGTGAAAACAGAAAAATCGCTCAAAAAACTTGATTCGCTGTTTGCCACACTCAAAAATTATCCGATATTTGCACTCCGTTTTCGGAAAATAAAGCATTGAGTCATGTCAAAAGTTTGTCAGATTACCGGTAAGCGCACCATTGTAGGAAACAAAGTGTCGCACTCAAACCGCAAGACCAAGCGCACGTTCATCCCGAACCTGCACACCAAGCGTTTCTTCCTTCCCGAAGAAAACCGCTTCATCACCCTGAAAGTGTCCACTTCGGGAATGCGCACCATCAACAAGATCGGTATCAAAGAAGCCGTGAAGCGTGGTGTAGAGGCTGGTCTTATCCGCCTGTAATTCCCATTGGCCGGTGAATAACCGGTTCATACCTTCTGACAAACGTTGTTCGCTGTTGCGGGCAACGTTTTGTAGTTTTGTTTCACCGGTACGTTTTGGCCGGTGTTTTATTTTTCAAGTATTCCATGCGTTCACTTCGTGCTTTCTGGTGTTTGCCCTTGCTGCTGCTGCTTTCGGCGGGCGATGGCGGTAAATACAATTATGATACTGATTTGCTTTCGCCCGAGTTTCATGCCGGGCGGCGCAATGCGCTGCGGGCGCTGATGCCTGATAGTTCGGTGGCCGTGTTTTTTGCCTCGCCGGTGCGCAACCGGGCCAATGATGTGGATTACGATTACCATCCCGACCCTAATTTCTACTACCTCACCGGCCTGCGCGAGCCCAATGCCATGCTGCTGGTGTTCAAGGAGAAAATTGCCATCGACACGCTTTTTACCAACGAAATTCTGCTTGTGCAGGACCGCAGCCCCGGAGCAGAAGCCTGGACCGGCCGCCGTTTGGGACCTGAAGGTGCAAAAAAGACGCTGAAAATAGACCGGGTGCTGAGCAACAAAGCCTTTGCCGGAATGAAAATTGACTTTGCGCGTTTCAGTAAAGTCTTGTTTTACGAATTGCCCGGCGATGTGCGCGATGAAAAGTACGATGAGGCCGATTTGTACAACCTGATTGCCCGGTTCCGCAGCCGTACCGAAGGCCATAAAAACAACGATAATCTCCGCATCGACGAGTACATGAGCATTTTGCGCCAGATCAAACAGCCGGAGGAAATGGTGCTTTTGCGCAAGGCCATTGATATAAGCTGCGCTGCACATATCGAAATGATCAAGGCGCTGGAACCCGGCATGGGCGAATACGAAACGCAGGCCATTCTTGAGTACGAATTCCGCCGCCGTGGTGCCGAAGCCGTGGGCTACCCAAGCATTTGCGGCGGTGGCGAAAACAGTTGTATTCTGCACTACACCACCAACCGCAAACCGCTTACCGGCAACAATTTAATCGTGCTCGACGCCGGTGCCGAATACCACGGCTACACCGCCGATATTACGCGCACGCTACCGGTTGACGGGAAGTTTTCGGACGAGGAAAAGGCCATTTACAACATCGTACTCGAAGCGCAGGAAGCCGGTATTGCCCTTTGCCGCCCCGGAAACGATTTCCGCGCACCGCACAAAGCAGCCGTTGCCATAATTAAAAAACGCCTGCTCGAACTGGGCATCATTACCAAAGAAGAAGATTTTCAACGCTACTTCTTCCACGGCACTTCCCACTACCTCGGCCTTGATGTGCATGATGCCGGTATGTACGGCCGTTTTGAAGCCGGAAACGTGATTACCGTTGAACCGGGCATCTACATCCCCGAAGGCTCGCCCTGCGACCCGAAATGGTGGAATATCGGCATCCGTATCGAAGATGATATACTCATTACCGCCGGCGCCCCCGAAAATCTCTCCGGCTCCATCCCCAAAACAGTGGCCGAACTGGAAACACTTATGCAGGTGGAAAGCTACCTCAACCGCCGTCCCGACCTGCCAAAACCCACCGGCAAACACAGTCACTGACCATTTTGTGAAAAAGAAAAGGCCTGAGAAAGAAAAAAATACATTTTCCGCTTGGTAAACCCGAAGGAATAATTACCTTTGCCGTCCGATTAAGTAAAAGCAGAAATTACCATGGCTAAGAAAGGTAACCGCATTCAGGTAATCCTCGAATGCACCGAGCATAAGGAGAGCGGACTTCCCGGTACTTCGCGTTACATCACCACGAAGAACAAGAAGAACACCCCTGAGCGTATTGAGATCAAAAAATACAACCCGATCCTCAAGCGCATGACCGTTCATAAAGAAATCAAGTAATCAACCGGCTAACGTCTATCCGTCATGGCTAAGAAAGTAGTTGCTACCCTGAAAACCGGTGAAGGAAAACAATTCACCCGCGTAATCAAAATGGTTAAGTCGCCCAAAACAGGCGCTTATGCCTTCAAGGAAGAAGTGGTTCACAACGACCACATCAAAGACTTCCTGTCTGATAAAAAGTAATTTCGCGCAAGATGCGAAACCGATTGAAGCTTCTTTCACCGAAAGGAGCTTTTGTCGTTTCTGAATATCACTGCTATGGGAATTTTTAACTTCTTCAGTAAAGAGAAAAAAGAGAACCTTGACCAGGGTTTATCCAAAACCAAGGAAACCTTTTTCTCTAAAATTGCCCGCGCCGTGGTGGGCAAATCAACCGTTGATGCCGAAGTTCTCGACAACCTGGAAGAGGTGTTGATTACTTCGGATGTGGGTGTGGAAACCACGCTCAAAATCATCAAGCGCATTGAAGAACGTGTATCGCGCGATAAGTATGTTAATACTTCGGAGCTGGATACGATTTTGCGCGATGAAATAGCTGCGTTGCTGGCCGAAAACAACACCGAAGACCTGCGCGAGTTTGCCGTGCCAGAAGGCAAAAAGCCGTATGTAATTATGGTTGTTGGCGTAAACGGCGTAGGAAAAACCACCACCATTGGCAAGCTGGCCAATGCCTTCAAGCAAAGCGGCAAAAGTGTAATGCTTGGCGCAGCCGATACCTTTCGTGCGGCGGCAGTAGATCAGCTTACCATCTGGTCGCAGCGGGTAGATGTGCCCATTGTGTCGCAGGGCATGGGAGCTGACCCGGCTTCGGTGGCTTTTGATACGCTCAACTCGGCCGTGGCACGCAATGCCGATGTGGTAATTATTGACACGGCCGGCCGTTTGCACAACAAGATCAACCTGATGAACGAGTTGAGCAAAATCAAAAAGGTGATGCAAAAAGTAGTGCCGGATGCGCCACACGAAGTGTTGCTGGTGCTCGACGGCTCAACCGGGCAAAATGCCATTGAGCAGTGCAAGCAATTTACTGCCGCCACTGATGTAACTGCACTTGCCGTAACCAAACTCGATGGTACAGCCAAAGGCGGCGTGGTAATTGGTATCTCCGATCAGTTCAAAATTCCGGTAAAATATATTGGAGTAGGTGAGAAGATCGGGGATTTGCAGGTATTCAATAAAGGTGAGTTTGTAGATTCCCTTTTTAAAAGAAACTGATAACAGAGCGAGAAAGAGAAAGAGAGCGGTTGCCGTAGTTTATTACGCCCCGCTCTCTTTCTCTTTCTCTTTCTCTTTCTCTTTCTCTTTCTCTTTCTCTTTCTCTTTCCCGCTCCCGCTCCCGCTCTGTTTAATTGGTAATTACAGCTGTGCCTGTTGCACTAACCATAAGCATTGACCCATTGCCAACAGTTTCATAGTCGAGGTCAACGCCGATGATTGCATTTGCGCCCATTTGCTTTGCCATTTGGGTCATTTCCTCAAGAGCAATATTTTTGGCATCACGCAAACTTTTTTCATACATACCTGCGCGGCCGCCCACAATATCGGTAATTCCGGCAAAGAAATCCTTTACAATATTTGCACCAATAATGGCTTCGCCCGAAACAAGTCCGATGTAACGGGTGATTTGTTTTCCTTCAAGTGTACTGGTTGTTGTAATAAGCATGGGATATCGTTTTTATTTAAGGTAAAGATAGAGAAGCAGAAGTTCTGCAGATTTAAAAAAGATGTTAATTGTGATCTCGGGATTTTTTAAACAGATCTGCTCAGGCTGCCTTCGATTGATTAATTTTCATTTCCCAAACAAGCATACCCCAATGGATAATGAACATCAGTTAGAACTCGAAAAATTCAATTTCGAGAAGGAAAAAACCAACCGCGATTTTAAACTGCGCGAACGGGAACTGGCACTCCAGGAGCAAAGCCAGAGCAACAACGGTTTTAAGAAGCTGTTTACCAATCCGATTTTGCTGGCGGCTATAACGGCTGTGCTGGGCCTTTCGGTGGATATGATTCTTAAAAACCAGGAGCATAGCCTTACGCTGGCCGAAAACAAACGAAAGCAACAATCGGAATTACTGATGAAGGCGCTCGACGGAAGCGATATTACGGTAATTGCCATGAAGCTTTCGCTGCTGGATAGTTTGAATTTCATTGATCTTACGCATGAGCAGCAGCAGGCTGTAATTTCAGCTTATGCGCAAAAAGCCGGCGTACAGCCCGATTACGAGGTGCTGATTAACGAGACCAATTCAGACAGTACGCGCCGTGCTGATTCGGTGATTGTACCGGAAACGTCGGTTAATCAGCCGTCAGTAAAGCCCAAGCCGCCAATAATAGCAGAGGTGAAGCCGCTTACGGCGCCGGGCTACACCATTCTCATTGGCACCGATGTGTTGCAAAACGAGGCGATTGCAGAACTTGAGCTGGCCCGGAAAATGTATCCTGATGCGCGGCAGTATCAGAACGGAAAGTTTACGCTCACTGTGGTGGGCAATTTCGCCACCCGCGACCAGGCAG
Source organism: Bacteroidota bacterium (assembly GCA_020402865.1). Taxonomy (NCBI): domain Bacteria; kingdom Pseudomonadati; phylum Bacteroidota; species Bacteroidota bacterium. The sequence goes on from JADBYT010000024.1 coordinate 52,912, forward strand.
AAGCCGAACTGGAAAAAGTGCGCATATCGCTGCATCGCCCCGGCGCCTATGTGATACGCAACCTTCAAAAACGCACCATCCCCGGCGCCGAAACCCGCTAATCAAACCCTCGTTTTGCGTACCTTTGCACCCGCATGAAAACCAAGACGCTTCGCAAGAATAAGGTCAACGTGGTGACGTTGGGCTGCTCAAAAAATATTTTCGACTCCGAAGTACTCATGGGCCAGCTGCGCGCCAATGAGTATGAAGTAGAGCACGAAAGTCAGAAAGGTGATGCAGCCATTGTGATTATCAATACCTGCGGGTTCATTGAAAACGCCAAGCAGGAAAGTATTGATACCATTCTCCAGTTTGTGGATGCAAAGGATCAGGGCCTGGTGGAGAAAGTGTATGTAACCGGCTGCCTGAGCGAACGCTACAAGCCCGATCTGGAAAAGGAAATTCCCGAAGTGGATGCCTGGTTCGGCACGCGCGATCTGCCGCGTTTGCTTAAAACACTCAAGGCCGACTATAAGCACGAACTTGTCGGCGAACGCATCCTCACCACACCGCAGCATTTTGCCTATCTTAAAATTTCGGAAGGCTGCGACCGGCCCTGCTCGTTTTGCGCCATTCCGCTCATGCGCGGCAAACACATTTCCACACCCATTGAACAGCTGGTGAAACAGGCCGGAACACTGGCCAAAAACGGCACGCAGGAACTCATTCTCATTGCGCAGGATTCAACTTACTACGGACTCGATTTGTACGGCAAGCGCAACCTTGCCGAACTCATGCAGCATCTTGCTGCGGTTGACGGTATGCGCTGGATTCGCCTGCACTATGCTTTCCCCAGCGGCTTTCCTGAAGATGTGCTCGACCTGATGCGCGATACCCCCAACATTTGCAATTACCTCGATATGCCGCTGCAACACATCAGCGATAATATGCTCAAAAGCATGCGCCGCGGCACTACCAAGCAAAAAACAATCGACCTCGTAAATAAAATCCGCGATAAGGTGCCCGGCATTACATTGCGCACCACACTTATCACCGGCTATCCCGGTGAAACCGAGCAGGATCACGAAGAAATGCTGCGCTGGGTGGAAGATACCCGTTTCGACAGGCTGGGTGTGTTTACCTATTCGCACGAAGAAAATACACACGCCCACACGCTCGAAGACAATGTGCCTGCCGAAGTGAAGCAGGCCCGCGCCGAGGCTGTGATGGAAGTGCAAAGCGGAATTTCCTACGACCTCAACCAGCAGCGCGTGGGCAAAACATTCGATGTGCTCATCGACCGCAAGGAAGGCGACTATTTCATCGGCCGTACCGAAGCCGATTCGCCGGAGGTGGATAACGAAGTGCTGGTACCGGCAAAAGATAATTACCTGCGCATCGGTCACTTTGCAAAAGTGCAGATTGAAAAAGCCGAGGAGTTTGATTTGTATGGTAAAGTGGTTGAATAACACCGCTTTTCCGTTGCACAGTCCGCTCATCAGCAGATACATTTTCCAATTTCTGTCAATTCCTACTTTTACAATATGAACCTTACCGCATCTCTCAAACGCATTGTTGCCAGCGCGCTGCTGGTGCTGTTTCTGCTTCCGCTCCGTGCCGACGAAGGCATGTGGCTTCCGCTGTTGCTGGAACAGATGAATATTACCGATATGAAAGCCCGTGGCTTCAAGCTCAGTGCAGCTGATATCTACAGCATAAACAGCACCAGCATGAAAGATGCCGTGGTGCAGTTTGGCGGTGGCTGCACCGGCGAAATTATTTCGGGCGAAGGATTGCTGCTTACCAACCACCATTGCGGCTACGGACAAATTCAGTACCACAGCTCGGTGGAGAAAGATTACCTCACCAACGGCTTCTGGGCAATGAACCGGGGCGAGGAATTGCCTTGTCCGGGGCTTACCGCCATGTTCATCATTCGAATGGAAGAAGTAACTGCGCAGGTACTCAACGGCGTAAACGATAATATGCCGGAGGCCAAGCGCATGGAAGTAATTCAGGCCAACATCAAGCGCATTGAAAAAGAAAATACCAAAGACGGCTACGAAGCGATGGTGCGCAGCTTTTTCTACGGCAATGTGTTTTACATGTTCATTACCGAAACCTTCCGCGATGTGCGTATGGTTGGCGCTCCGCCTACATCTATTGGTAATTTTGGCGGTGATACTGATAACTGGATGTGGCCCCGTCATACCGGCGACTTTTCCCTCTTCCGCATTTATGCCGGCAAAGACAACCGCCCCGCCGAGTACTCAAAAGATAATGTGCCGTTTAAGCCGCGTAAGTTTTTCAATATTTCCATGCGCGGTGCCCAGGAAAACGATTTTACGCTCGTGTATGGTTTTCCCGGCCGTACACAGGAATACATCTCATCGTATGCTGTAAGTATGATCGGCGATGTATCTGATCCGCTGAAAGTGGATCTGCGCACACAGCGTCTCAACATCATTCGTGCCGGTATGCGCAGCAGCGATGTGGTGCGTATTCAGTATGCCGCCAAGTACAACAGCATTGCCAATGCCTGGAAAAAATGGCAGGGTGAAATGAAAGGCCTGCGCGATAACAAAGCCGTGGAGAAAAAACAGAAATACGAAGCCGAATTTACACGCCGCGTAGAAGCTGATGCCGCGCTGAAACCAAAATATGGAAATGTGCTTGCCGAACTTGCAACACAGCACGAAGGATTGAAGCCGTGGCAAATTGCATTCGATTATTTCACAGAAGGTATCCTTCAGGTAGAAGCACTTCGCCTCGCATGGAGTTATAAAAAATTAGTTGACCTGAGCAAAGCTGCATCGCCTGATCAGACCGAGATAAATAAAGCACTCGATGCATTGAAAAAGAATGTGGGGCCGTTCTTCAAAAATTTCAATGCTTCGGTTGATATGAAGCAGGCTGTCGTGCTGTTCACTGCCACCGACAAGGGCATGGATCCTGATAAGCGTACGCCTCAATGGAACAGCCGAAACAAAAACTTTGGCAGCTACTTCAAAAAACTCTACAAAAAGTCAATGTTTGCCAACGGAGCCAAGCTGGAGAAGTTTGTAAACAGCTACACGGCTGACAAATATAAAGCCATTGAAAAAGACATGGCCTATCAGCTGGCGGTAGAACTATTTACGCATTTTAACAGCAAAATAAGACCCGAGTTCGATAAGTACAACGATGAAATTGCCCGCCTCAACCGCATTTACATGCAGGGGCAAATGGATGTATTTAAAGAACGTCGTTTTTATCCCGATGCCAATTCCACACTGCGCGTTGCATACGGAAAAGTAGAAGGTTACACCACGCCCGAAGGCAAAACGTACAACTGGTTCACCACTCTCGACGAACTCATTGCGAAAGAAACCGATACTATTGCCGATTATAAAGTGCCGCAGAAGCTAAAGGAACTTCACGCCAAAAAAGACTATGGCCGCTATGCTGCGCGTGATGGTAAAATTCACACCTGCTTCATTGCATCCAACCACACCACCGGTGGTAACTCCGGCAGTCCGGTGCTGGATGCACAGGGAAACCTCATCGGCACCAATTTCGACCGCTGCTGGGAAGGAACCATGAGTGATATTAACTATGACATTTCGGTGTGCCGGAACATTACGCTTGATATTCGTTATACACTCTTCATCATTGATAAGTATGCCGGTGCCGGTTATCTTATTGATGAAATGGTGCTGGTGAAGTAACATGGCTAACTATTTCATTCCCAGAGGAAATTATTTCTTTACGCCATTGCTCATTTATGCAAATGTGGCAATGTGGTTGTTGATGATTATTTCAGGTGCATCGGTTTTTCATCCCGATGCACTTGAAGTAATGAACTGGGGAGGAAACCGTCCTGCACTTACGTTTGATGGTGAAGTGTGGCGCCTGTTTACGTCGATGTTTGTGCACTGGGGAGTTGTGTATCTCGCACTTACATTAATCGCGTTGTTTACGCTTTCGGGCTGGCTCGAAAGCCAGATCGGTCGCTGGCGGTTTGCGGTGATTTATTTTTTTGCGGGCATTATTTCATCAGCCGCAGCAAGCTGGTATAACCCGCAAACCGTTGTGGTAGCGGGTGCTTCGGGGGCGTGCTTTGGTATTGCAGGAGCCATTCTTGCGGTGTGGCTGATAAAGAAAAACAGCCCGCCGCGCACTACGTCATTTCTGGCTTTCGCCACACTGTTTATTGGCTACAGTATTTACACTGGTATAACCGACAAAGGCGACAATGCGCAAAACCTAAGCGGATTGCTTGCCGGTTTTCTTGTAGGGCTGCTTGCAGTGTATGATTTCCGTACACCGGTGCGTACCTATCGGTTTACCACGCTGGCGGCAATAGCCGGGTTAACCATTTCGGCCGTATTCTTTTTTCTTGCGGCAAAACCGGTACAGCAACGTGTGCAGGCGGAGCAGATGATGAGTGAGTTTGTTGAACTCGACCAGACAACTGCTGAAGCAGAAGACTTTTTTGAACGACAGGTAAACGAAGGCGATTCGGCCGATCCGGAGGATTTTAAGCAGAAGGTTGTGCTTCAACGAAAAAAACTGCACGAAATTGGCGGGCGGATGAAGCAACTTGATATGACCGAAGATGAAAAATATCTCGCTTCCAAACTCACTGAATACGCTTCACTCCGCGCCGAACAGGCTTCTGATTATCACCAGTATTTACTAACCGGTAAATTACATTTCCTCAAACGCTCGGCCAATCTGCGCGATCAGGCTGATGAACTGATTAACGCAATTAATACAGCTTACGAAAATCAGGCTAAGAAAGTAAAGTAGAATTACTTTGCCTTTTTCAATGAATCGGCATTGGCCTTGTCTGTACTTTCCACTTCAATGAGTGCTTCTTCGGGTTCACCCAAGGTTTTTTTCTGAATGCCGAAAAGCCTGTAGGCCGCCTGTTTTCCGCCATTTTCACCATCGCCGGGATTTACCATGAAGTTGCTCTGAATGGATGTGTTTTGTACACGGATAGTTACAGAAAGCCCCGATGCTGTTCGGGTTACATCCACATTTGCCACAAGTGTGGCGTCCTCATTCTGATTAATCGCACAGTTCGCTAGTGCATCCGCAAAATCTTCGCCATCGCCGCTGTCCACATCACCACTGATGATGAGTCTGAATTCGGGTTCAAGTTCAGTGTAGGGAAGCAGTTGCGGATACGTTTGAAAGAGCTTTAAAATCCAGTCCTGTTTTTCAGCGCCGCTTGTAATCATCGCCATTGCTTCGCAGGTGCGTGCAAAAAGCAGTTTTGAATGTTCTTCCTGTATTTGCGGATCAGTAAGGACTTGGTTAAGCCATTTCAATGCTTCTTCTTCATCGCCGGTGTTAATGCACAAACGGCCAATGAAGTATTTAAAGTAAATCAATACTTCCCTGCGTTTATCAGTTTGCAAACGTTGTTTGAAGAGTTCGATGAAAAACTCGTTTCCATAACCGTCAATAATGCTCAGTACCTCGTCGAAACCAAGAAGGTTTTCGGAGGAGAAGAGGCTGTACACCACTTCGGCCCGTTCGGGATTGGCGGCGAGTAAACCTGCCAGCAGAAGTTTCTGCTGTTTTACTTTTGCCGAAAGCTGAAAGCAGTTGTACCAGTGTACCGGATTGAGCCAGAAATACCATTCATCATTTTCGAAATAATATTCCTGCTGCAAACGTAAACGACAGAGGTAGTTGAACGTACCTACACAAAGCGCATACTGCTCACGCCCCCATGTGGTGCCAATGTGAAGTTCTTCGAAGTTGGCTGCTTTGCGGATACTTTTGGCGCTTTCCTGTGTAAGTCCTTCATAGTACTGTGCCCTCGCCAGCCCTATATTGTGCCAGCCGCATCCGGGTGTGGAACCCTGTTCGGCCAGCACGCGCGTAAGCAGTGTATCAGCAGCAAGCGGGTTTGAGCGGTACACGTCAAGAATGCCGCGCATGTAATAGTATTCGCGTGTTTGCTTTTCTGATCGGCCATCGCGGTTTTCGGCTTCCCGGTAAAATTCTTCGGCCAGTGTAAAGCGTCCGCGCATGTAACAGAAGTTGGCGTAATTATTACTGCTGTAATAGCCGGCATTCAGCAATATGTTGTAATAATAATCGGCCGAATCCATTTGCATATCATACGTATGCAAAATGGCTTTATAGTGATACACAGAATACTGCTGCGACTGAATGATTGACGCATCATAAAGCCCAACATTTTGCGCGGCATCGTCGGCAATTTTCAGCAGTGCCGAGTCGAGATATTTCATTGCTGCCTGATTATTTTCCTTCACTGTGTTTTTGAGAAAAGGAAATTTCATAGCGGTGTACATGCGGTTGCGGTGATAAATCCACGCAATGGTATTGAAGCTTTCGGCCGGATATTCTAATTGCAGGTTACGCGCTTTGTAGCGATTCAATACATCAATGGCAAGGTCAGGACGCTCGATATTCTGATAGGCACGTTCGAGAAAATCAACAATAAAACCGTAATCGCGGTGATAGGTTTGAACGCGGATATAGGTGTAAAGATCATTGGTGCGGGTGCGGAGTTCGGCATCATAATCGCGCTCAATGAGGTTAAGTGCTTTTTGCAGCGGTTCGGCAGCTAGTCTGAATCCGTTTACATCGGTAGCTCGGTTGTAGCGGTAGCCGCCTTCATAAAGATAGCCGATGTAAAAGGTACTGTCGCGGCGGATAAAATCGCGTGCCTGGCTGTAGGTGGTGTCTTCGGTAAACGACAAATACCTGCGTTCTTCGTTTATCCGGTCGCGCACGGCATTTTGTGCGGTAAGCCGTAAGCAAACCGCAAGCACACCAAACAGCAAAGCAGCGATGCGTATTTTCATTATCCCGAAATTCTCATTTTAGCCAGCCGTTCAAGCTCGCGATCCACAATCTGCGTCAGAGCAGTGCGCTGCGCATCGCGGTTGCGGAAGAGCAAGCGGTGATGCAATACAGGATATGCCAGCGCACGAAGATCGTCTTCAATTACATAATTACGTTGCATAACCAGCGCCCAGGCCTTTAGGCATTTGATAAAGATAATTCCGCCACGTGTTGAACAGCCAAGCGAAATATCCGGATGGCGGCGGGTATTTTGCGAAATGTTCACCACGGAGCGAAGCAGTTCAGGGTGAATATATACCCCTTCGGCTTCCTGCTGCAGATTAACCACATCGTTATAGGTAAGCACCTGCTTCACGTTTTCGCGCACATTGCCAATGGTGAGGTAGTTTTGAAAAATATCATATTCCACATCCTCAGACACATATCCGAAACTTATTTTCATAAAGAAACGATCCAGCTGCGCAGCAGGCAGGGGATATGTTCCTTCCATTTCAATCGGGTTTTGGGTGGCAATGGTGAAGAAAAACTTATCGAGATGATAGGTTCTGTCGGCAACCGAAATTTGATTTTCAGCCATACATTCCAGCAGCGCACTTTGCACTTTGGGTGAGGCCCGGTTAATTTCATCGGCCAGCAATACGTTGGTAAACAACGGCCCTTTTTTGAAGATGAAATCTTTTTTCGCGTCATCAAAAATGTGCGAACCGATCAGATCCATCGGCAACAGGTCAGGTGTAAACTGTATGCGCCTGAATGCCACGCTGCCACTTTGCGAAAGCGGCGCTTCATCGGCCAGTCCGCCCGAAATCGACTGCGCAAGTGTTTTGGCCATTTGCGTTTTTCCTGCGCCCGGATTGTCTTCGAGCAGGATGTGTCCGCGTGCCAGCAGGGCGGTAATTACATAACGGATTTCCTGTTGCTTGCCGCGGATAATTGTACCGATGTTATCGGTAAGCAGCGTAAGTTTTTCGCGCGAGGAAGAAGTGCTTTCGTGATTCATATCAGGCAGTTGAGTCAGGGCTTTGATCAGAATGAGGGCGGCGCAGGAAGCGTTGCGCTTTTGCAAGTTGTAAAAATTTCAGCCACCAGCGCAGGCTGTTGCCGGCATTTTTTTGCGTGGCCTTCACAAAGGCAGGCCAGAATGCACGGATTTGCTGCTCGTCGGTTTCGGTAGTTTGATGGGCGGCATATTTAAGCCGCAGGTAAGTATGCATGAAATTTTCGAAGCCTGTGTGCAGCGCAGGATCAATTTTCTGGCGTGCATAGTCGAGCGGTGTTTCATTACCGCGCTCGGCTACGGTTTGGTGGAAGGTGAACAGGGCAAGGCGATAAATACGGTGTGCGCGCTCTTTTGGCGTACGCGCGGCACCAACACGCGAGCGCATCCATAGCCACACCAAAAATGGCAGCAGAAAGAGCAAGAGCAACAGCCCTGCTGCAAAACCACCGCTGAGCCAGAGGATAAACGGAATATCAAGCGGTTCTTTTTTCCCGGGCTTTTTGGGTTCCGGTTTTTTCGGCTCTGGTTTTTTCGGTTCCGGGCGTGGTTTGATGTGAAGTTCATCGGCAATAACCGGTTCATCCAGTTGCTGCATCTGCGCAAGTAAACTTATATTGTTTCGCAGCGCCGCAATTTTTCGGTTAGGGCTGTTGTAGCATACTATTACCACCGAATCATTTGGCAGTAATGCAGCAAGCGTGGTGTCTTTCAGCCCGTATTTCACACGGCACAGCGATACATCAAACACTTTGCCCGCTTCGCCGTTCAGTAAGTATTCGTTGTTGTGAAAATTCACTCTCGAAAAATGTGTTTTCACCTTTTTATTCTGTGCAGCGGTTTCAGCTACCCCATGCACTACCAGCCACGGGCGCGGCGGAGGCAGGGGCGGAGTACCGTCGGGACGGGGCGCATCCTGCTGGTCGCTGTTGCCCACGGTGGTGTCGAAATCAATCCATCCGTAACCGGGGAAATAAACCTGTGTCCACGCATGCGCCTGCCGGCCATAAAACCAGTACCAGCCTTTGTTTTTATCGCTCCGGTCTATTGTGGCAAACCCTGTGGTAAAACGCGCAGGCACGCCAATAGCGCGGAGCATGAGCACAGTGGCTCCGGCGTAGTATGTGCAATAACCGGCATGTGTTTTAAACAGAAAATTACCCAGCATGGTGGCGGTGGGAATATTCGGATCGGATTTTTTACCGGGATTAAGTGTGTAGCGGTAAAGGGGATTTCCGCTTGCATCTTTTGAACGGAAATACTGATCAATGGCATCCACTTTTTCAAGTGGCGTTTTGGCTCCGGCATCGCGCACTATTTTTTCGGCCAGCATGCGAATGGAATCAAACAGAACACCTACCGGGAAAGCCGTGAAGTACTTATACACAGCCGGATCAGTTCCGGCATAGCTGCTCACGGTATTCAGTTCTTCATAACTATCCTGAATAGCTTTGGCCACATTGGGTTTAAATGCAGCCTTTTCCATGGCATAGGTAGTGGTAAGTGTTGTGGCGTAGCTTTTTACCCGGTAGGCAAACTGAAACGAGGTATCAAAACCTTTATCAATGGCAATACTTTGTACAGAAAATGCGGCCGAAGGTGCAAGCAGCGCATGCTTCCATGTATTGCTGGCCATATATACTTCGGCTTCAATTACACGGCGCTTTTTGGCAGCCATGCTTTTTCGTATCACCGAGCTGTCGGTAACCGTGTTGTAGAGCGGAATGGCCACCGGATCGGCATTCATTTCGTCGTTCATGGGCGAAAATGCATCGCGCATGAACTGTTCTTTTTGCGGATCAAAAAGGGAGAGGTGGTGATAGGCAAAGTAGAGCGGCTTGGGCATGCCATCGGGGAAAAAGTTATCCAGCCGCGCACAAAACATCACATAATCATTGCGGCTCATCTGATCGTCCATTTGCATGGTATCTTTCAGCCGCAGACCATCATCGCCGGGTTTGGGTTTTATGGGTTTGCCGTTTTCATCAAACTCCACGGGCCGTTCTAGCAGGCCTTTTCGTTCATTGTAACCATTGTTGTTTTTATCGCGTTTCTGGCCACCGTTTTTGCCCTTGTCGTTCTGATTTTCTCCATCAGGCGGATCCTGATTTTTCCCTTCCTTACTGGCTTTTTGAGTGATTTCGCCCTGTTTTTCCTTCAGTGTGCCGCGAAAAGTTTCAGTAACGATAAAAAACGCAAGTATTACTAACGCCACAAAGCCCACCGTGCGCAGCGAAAGCTGAAGGGTTTGTTTGCCGTTAAGCTCGCGCAAATCCTGCAACGCGGGTGCCATAAACAACATATACATCACCCAAAGCAATGTAGGAAGCAGATTGCGCAGCAGAAACTCCGGACTCAGGTCAAGTGCATTATAGGCATTGTGCGAAATACTAACTAATGTGACGGTGAGAAAAATGCCTGCCGGAATTACCAGCAACCAGCGCGATAGATTGAGAATCCAGCCGATGAGCCAGCCGGTGAGTATGAGTACCTGGATAAGATCAAACCGGGCCACCGCCACAAACACATCAAACTCACCGGGCAATCCACGTATGATGCGGCTCGTAATCCATAAGCCCAGCAGCAGCAACGGTGTAAAAATGATAAAACGTCCGCGCCAGACAAAAATGATGTAGCTTACGGCCAGCGCCCCTGAAAACCAGGCTGCCTGCGTGAGAATACCTGTATCAAGCGCGGTGTATGAAATGTTGGCCTGATAGAGTACAAGCGTTCCGGCCAGTGCAGTAGGCAGCACCAGTGTGAGCAGACGCAACACCAGCATCAGCAATGTAAGGCGATGAGCGGGTGCCGGATTACTCATAGTTTGGGGGCTTTTACAAATTGGGTATTGCCACGCTGGGCAAGCACTACTTCAAACTGATTTTCATTGGCACGTAGTTTTTTACGAAGCGAGGCAAACGTCCATGAAGTGCGCAGTTTTTGAGCCGGACGCAGTACACGGCGGAAAAACAGTTCGCCGGGTGCAATAGGGAAAATCCCGGGTATGCTGTCAGAGAGCGATACTCCTATTACGGTTACATGTTCGGGAAGCTGCCAGAGTAGTTTTTCCACATCGGCAACCGGCACGGTAGATGGAATGCACACCAGCGCCGCATCACGCACATTTACAAACTGTGCAGGGGGCATATCGTTTTGCCAGTGGGCCAGACTAACCTGCATAAGGAGTTTTTTCTCCGGTGTTTCGTCGCTCAGTTCATGTACGTGTTGGTCGGCAGGCATGCGCACGGCATATTCTCCGCTCTGCGCGCTATCAAGCAGTTGCCGCACAACGTCTTTATAGGCATTCAGCAGTTGCTCGTTGTAGCGTGTATCAGAAGTGGTGCCGAGTGCATTGAAAAAACTGGCGTAAAGCACCAGGTGCGAGGCATACGGATCCATTGTTTCGGGTATGCGCACTACCAGCTCGCCGTTTCGGGCATATATTTTCCACACAATTCGCCGCACATCATCACCGGCTTCAAAGTCTTTGTAGCTCAGCATTTCGCCCTCCACACGCTTGGGTGTTTCAATGCGTTCGAGCTGTTGCTCGGTGCGGTTGGGTTGTACGGGCAGTTCCTGTGCATCGAGTTTCCGGGCAAGCGTGTTCATTTGCCGTTTCACTTCAATGGTAAACGGCATCACAACAAGGCGAAGCGGATCAATAAACAGCAACTGCAGTTCTTCGGCTTCGCTGGCGCCACGGTTATACATATCAGTAAGTGCCGACCCTTTTACCGCTGTGCGCAGCAACCCGCCCTCACGTACATTTTCGTTAAGCGGAATTACTGACGACATGGTCAAATCTGTAAATACAAGCCTTGCCTGCACTTGTCCCAGAAAAGGGCGAAGCAGCCCGCTTATCTGAAGCGTAACCCTTACCGGCCCGGCTTCGGCGCGGTTGCCTTCGCCCATACGCAGCCGTACCGGAGTTTGCCCCCTACGATAGCGAACCAGAAACCAGACCCAGGCCGAAACGGCGGTGAGCATACTGAAACCAGCAAGCCCGGCCAGTATCCAGCCCACAACCGGCAAAAACTGCAGCAGGATTTGCCACTGTGAAGAATCAGGCGACTGATAGGTACTGCGCAGCCATTTCCAGGCGGCCCAGATTACCAAAATACCTAAAAGCAATTGCCACCGTACTACGGTGTAGGTAAACCAGTATGCGAGTTTTCGCTGAAGCATAGTACGGACGGCTATGTCCGGGACTTTAAAGATACGAGAAAAAATATCCCGGTATCCGCCAATTGATAACCGGTTTAACAAACATTTTGTTTAGATAATCTCCCCAAAAAACTTTATTAATTTACGCCCGATTTTCAGCAAATGGTTTTTTCAAGTTTTATTTTTCTGGTCTTCTTTCTGCCGGCTTTTTTGCTTGTCTATCATGTGTTGCCCAAAAATGCGTTGTGGCGAAATCCGTTTATACTTATCGCCAGTTTCCTTTTTTATGCCTGGGGCGAACCGCGGTTTGTACTCATTGTCCTGCTCACCACCATACTCGATTTTTTTATTGTCGGGAAAATGGGTGCCGCACACAACCTAACCCAACGGCGGCTGTGGCTGCTGCTTTCTTTACTGCTTAATGTCGGGCTGCTGTTTTATTTTAAGTATGTAAATTTTTTCACCGATAACCTCAATACCATTTTGCATTTTTTTGGCCACGAAGGATTATTCGTGGCTAAGATTCTGCTACCCGCAGGTGTGTCCTTTTTTACGTTCGAAAGCATTACTTATGCGGTTGATATTTACCGTGGTGAACACCGGCCTTTGAAGCGGTTCTGGCACTATCAGCAATACATCATTTTCTTTCCAAAACTGGTAGCCGGCCCCATAATCCGTTACACCGATATGGCTGATCAGATCACCGGTCACGTGCAGCAGGAAACACCTTACAATAAACTTCTGGGTTTTTCACGATTCTGTATTGGGCTTGGAAAGAAAGTATTTATTGCCAACACAATGGCCGCTCAGGCCGATGCTATTTTTGCTCTTCCCCCACAGGAGGTAAATACATTAATGGCCTGGATCGGTATTCTTGCCTATACCTTTCAGATCTATTTCGACTTTTCGGGCTATTCTGATATGGCCATCGGGTTGAGCCGGATACTTGGATTTCGTATCGCCGAAAATTTTAATAATCCATATACATCAGGCAGTGTAACAGAGTTCTGGCGTCGCTGGCATATTACTTTAGGTACCTGGATGCGTAATTACCTCTACATTCCGCTGGGTGGAAACAGAGCTTCCCGTTCGCGCGTGTATCTAAATTTGCTCATTGTTTTTCTGATTTCAGGTTTCTGGCATGGTGCAAGCTGGAATTTTATTCTCTGGGGGGCTTATCACGGTTTTTTCCTGATGCTTGAAAGACTTGTTTTTTCGTCTGGTTTCAAAGGCCGGATCAAATTATTAAATACTGGTTATACATTTTTAGTCGTACTTGCAGGATGGGTGTTGTTCAGAACAGCAACTTTTGACCAGGCAGCAACCTACTATCATCACCTGTTTTCATTCGCCTCACACGCAGAAGGGTTATTTTACCTGAATACTGAATTTATACCCTGGCTAATTATTGCTGCTTTGTTTGCATTTTGTACACTCATTCCACGCGTTGATCGTTTTCAGCAGCTTTTCTTTACAGGAACACCCGGTAACTGGCTGGTAATTGCTGCATCTGTATCGGGACTGTTTATTTATTTGTTAAGTGTGATCTATCTTGCGGGCGACGGGTACAATCCATTTATTTATTTCAATTTTTAACGATGGAAAAGCAAACAGATAACACTAATCCGTCCGTTAATCAGGATGTATCACCTTTGGGGGAACTTGCCGTATTTTTGCTTGTAGTACTACTTGTGATTCCTGTTTGGATATTGACTTTTGGAGATGGCGTTGCACTTGAGAAATGGAGCTGGAAAAGCTATTTCGACGGGCAATGGCAAAAGCAGGTAGCCCGGAATGCCGGTGCCGGAAGTGATGCTGCGGAATTACTTCTTCTGGCACAAAATCAGATCGACTTCAGTTTATATCGTAAATTACATGTGCAGCAAATGGTTTATGGTAAACAGAATCATTATTTTACTTATGCCGAATTACAAGCTTATTACGGATTGCGTTTTCCGGATAATGATTCCATTCAGCTGCAAATAGATAAACTCAGTGTAATTTGTGATTCACTTAACAGAAGAGGTGTAAAACTCCTGTTTGTGCTTGGAACGGGTAAGTCGCAGATTATGCCTGAGAATATGCCTTGTGCCATCAATAATCCTGTAAAAAGTGAAAATGGTCTTGATAGTTTCCGAAAAAAGCTTGCCCGATCAGGCATTCCTCACATCGATTGCATACCGTGGTTGCGACAGGTAAGAAAGCAGGGTAAAGATGAAATTTATCCGCCCTTTGGTGTACACCTTACTTATCACACCGACTGTATGTTGATTGACAGTACAGTAAAACGTGTGTCTGAGTTGCTTGAAAGGAAATTACGTAAGCCCATTTTTTATGGTATGAAGCCTCACTCCGATGCCCGATTCCGTGATGAGGAGCTGCTTGTTAAGGGCAAGATCATTTTTGCGCCTTCTTATCCGGTTTGGCTTACTTCGCCCGATTCTATTGGTTTTACCCGGAATAAGGATGAAAAAACTGCGCGCGTACTGGGAATAGGTGATAGTTATTATCTCAATTTCATTTTTACAGGCGTCACAGCCGATGTGTTTCAAAATGGTGAGCACTGGTATTACTTTAATTCAATTAGGCCGAGCCGGAGTCCGTCTGTGGAAGTTTGGGAACTTGACCTGAAAGCTGAACTCGAACGCAATGAATGTATTGTACTGGTCTATAATCCTGCCGGACTTCACATCAATCTTGGACGGTTTGTGGATGAAACATATCTGATGTACACTGATCCTGCCCGATATGAGAGAGAGGTAAAACAAAAAAACAGAATCCGCGCAGAAGTAAAACTGATACGTAAAGACAGTAAGCTGATGGGGGAGTTGATTTCACGTGCGGTAAAACAGCATAAATCACTGGAAGAAGTTCTTTCCGAAGAAGCCAGGAAGCGTCTGGATGCAAAATCAAAAACTGCACTACCTGAAAAATAATTTGCCGGTAAATACATCATCACGCTCAGTTGTGAGCCGGTAAATGATCACTCCCGAAGGTAAAGCGGGAAGCACAATCGTTTGCTCGGTGCCAGCGTAAACCTGTGCATGTAAAATTTTTCCCTGCGCATCAGTCAGTTCGAGTTTCCATTCCGGACTTTTCTGAAGACTTAATTGTAATGTAAGGGCTTTAGGCTGTTGTGCCAAGAAAATGCGGTAACCGGCAGTTCCGAGGCAGGAGTGGTCAGTACTAAGTACCGCCAGTTGCCCGCCCGTTCGAGCAAACAGACGATAATAGTTTTTTACCCCGCAGGCAGGTGTGTTGTGTGTCCAGTTGTATTGCTGCGAAAAAGTAGCATCGCCGCACACGCCGGCATACAGGTAAAGCATGGTGAAATTAACCGAATCTGTGCTGTGCTGCACTTCAAGATCCTCACACGTATTACCGGGGCCAATTGTCCACGAAATGGATAATGCATCGCCTACCGGCGTGGCACGGAAATCGAGAATGTTTACCTGAGCGGCTGAAGCCGCAGGAAAAAGAAAGAGGAAAAGTAGTATTCGCCACATTGCATTAAGTTACGTAAAATGAGTGCAAATAGTATGTAGGGGATAATTTTTTAACGGGCTCTGATAATTGTAACCAATTTGAATATTTGAGTTATTATTGCGCTCGTCTGTTTGAAACAAAGATGATTACTGCATTGCGTTAAAATATCAACGATCAACAATTTATCAGTATGAAGTCCATTTTTGCATTTTTTTTAATCTCGATAAGTCTTGCAGCTAATGCGCAATTCAATCGTTTAGATATTGGCGTTCAGGGCGGCGTTAGTCGTGCTTCATTGTATGGCAATTCTTCAATTTATGGTGGGCATAAGGCGCGAATGGGTTATGCCGGAGGTCTTTTTGCCCAATACAATTTTACGCCGCATATCGCACTCCGGTCAGGTGTTTCTTTCGAACGAAAAGGCTCCACACTGGAACTTACAATGATGGATATTACTGGTGCAGAAATCGGAACATTCCGAGGTAAGGAGACCTTTGATTACCTCACTGTACCGCTTTTATTCAGATTTAGTTTCGGGAAGAAAATACAATACTTTGTCAATGCAGGACCTTACGTTGGGTTTTTACTCAAACAAACTGAATACATTGAGGCGTTTCAGATACTTCCAGAAACAACTAACGACCTTACCGCTAACTTTAAGAAAAATGAATTTGGCGCTTCACTCGGCGCAGGTGTCAATTATGCACTGAATGATAGTTATGTTTTTTCGGTGGAAGTGAGAAATAATCTCGGGCTTAACAACCTGAGTGCATTGCCGTTAATAAATATGGGTACAATTAAGACCAATGCGCTGGGTTTGCTGGTAGGTTTACATTACCGGCTTGGCAGGCAGGATTAGCCGTGCTTCACTAGTCAGGTAAGCAACTGTTATTTAAGCGCGTCATTCAAAAAACGCCAAACGGCATCTTCTTCGGGTGGCGGAGCAATTACCACTACCGGCTCGTTTTTTACCGGATGCATAAACTCCAGCCGCCGGGCGTGGAGGTGAATGGATCCGTCGTGATTGCTGCGTTTGGCGCCATACTTCAAATCACCTTTAATGATGCAGCCGATAGCAGCGAGTTGCACACGTATCTGATGATGCCGGCCGGTAACCGGACGTATTTCAAGCAGGTGATAGCGGTCTGACGACGCAAGCAGTGTATAGCCCAGTTCGCAGCGCAGGTGGCCGGGCTTTTCTACCGGCGATGCATACGATTTATTGGCAGCTTCGTTTTTACGCAGCCAGTGAATAAGCGTTCCCTCGCGTGCAGGCGGCGGTGCCGATACCACGGCCCAGTATATTTTGCGTATATCGCGCTCGCGGAATTGTTCGTTCATACGTGCCAGTGCTTTGCTGGTTTTGGCAAACAGCACCACGCCACTTACGGGCCGGTCGAGCCGGTGAATAACGCCGAGGAACACGTCGCCCGGCTTGTTGTATTTTTCCCTGAGCCAGCGTTTCAGCGCTTCACTCATGGGCTCATCGCCGGTTTTATCGCCCTGCACAAGCTCGCCGGGGCGTTTGTTTATGGCAATGAGGTGGTTGTCTTCGTAAATAACCTGCATACCGCTTAGTATGATTCCTTCTCGCTGGGAAAATCCTTGCGCTTCACATCGTCGATGTAACGCCCCACAGCGCCTTTTATGTCTTCGTAAAGATTCAGGTAGCGGCGCAGAAAACGCGGCTGAAATTCATACGTAAGCCCCACCATGTCGTGATACACAAGCACCTGCCCGTCAACACCGCCGCCGGCACCAATGCCAATTACCGGAATGGCTAATTCATCAGCCACACGTTTAGCCAGCGAGGCAGGCACTTTCTCCAGCACAATAGCAAAGCATCCTGCTTTTTCAAGCGCGTGTGCATCTTCAATCAAACGCTGTGCTTCTTCCTCCTCTTTCGCCCGCACCGTGTAAGTGCCGAATTTATAGATCGACTGCGGCGTGAGGCCAAGATGCCCCATAACCGGAATACCTGCGGTAAGAATGCGAGAAATGGATTCAACCACCTCGCGGCCGCCTTCCAGCT
This sequence comes from Bacteroidota bacterium, assembly GCA_020402865.1. Lineage (NCBI taxonomy): Bacteria > Pseudomonadati > Bacteroidota > Bacteroidota bacterium. Next base: position 70,401 of record JADBYT010000024.1, read on the forward strand.
TTACCGCATGTGCACCCGATTCCTTCATAATACGAATGGAGGAATTCAACGCCTCTTTCGAGTTGCCCTGATACGAACCAAAAGGCAAATCAACCACCACCAGCGCACGGTTCACGGCACGGATTACCGATGAAGCATGATAAATCATCTGATCAAGGGTAATGGGGAGCGTGGTTTCATGCCCGGCCATTACATTCGATGCCGAATCGCCAACAAGTATTACATCAATACCGGCAGCATCCACAATTAATGCTGAGGTATAATCGTAAGCCGTAAGCATGGCTATTTTTTCACCACTACGTTTCATCTCCTGAAGTACGTGCGTGGTTACTTTTTTTACTTCTTTTTTATGGACAGACATGGTGCTGTTGAATTGTGTTTACAGCAAAGGTAGAACGATTGAGTAATTCCACCAATATATTATTCTAAGCCTGTTTTATTAATTTGTACGAATCATTAGGAGTTATTGGTAGAGATTAATACAAATTAGTTCATCATCATGATGAAGGGTTATTGTCTGATATAAATTTGATACATCAATAAAACAATATCAATTATTAATAACTAAAAAAAGATTCAATGAAGAACATTCGTTTTATTATCGCAATTGTACTTGCAATCGGCCTTTTTAACTCCTGTACAAAGAATGAACTGATTAATCCCGCAGGTATTGCAAAAAATGACGGTCAAGGTGGAGCGGGGAATCAAAAAATAGTGCAGAATTGTGTTTATTCGCCACTTCAGCAAACTGCTCCTAATGAATGGTCGGGTACATTTCAAGGAGTTAATGTGAAATTCAGTGATTTGCATATCAGGAATGATGGTAAATTGTATGGACGTATGGTTTACGCTGAGAATGGAATAATTTTAGTAGGAGGCGACAGCTATAACCAGCGCGACTTCGGTGCAGAAATTACCGTGTGTGCTGTTTCTTCACCCACAATCGAAGTTAGTACCAGCACGGTGTTTGGCACTCAGATTCAGTCTTCTGCTTATATTAATTCAGTACTATCTGCATTGGGCATTTTTGAAATGCTGGGTATTGATGATCTTGTAATTACCCAGCTTGCTCAATTGGCTAATCCGCAGCAGACGGTGGTGAAAACTACCAATTACAGAAAAGTCACCTACACTACATGTGGAAGTTCCCGGTTACTCACGGGTAAGCTTGTGGCTCAAGGGGTGACTTACAATCTTCTAACTGGAGCATACACATTTACCGGAATGGGGATGGCTACTATGTGCTATACTGATCCAATGGTGAATTTTATTATTTGAAAGCAGCATACTCTTTTTGTAGCTGCGCAACCAGTCTGCATGTGAGAAAATTCAGGGCCGGCATCAGTGTCTGCCCTGAATTGATATGATATGTTGTGTAGTAAGTCTCGCAATAATAACTGTACGTGATCAATGGCCGGGTTGTACTTCAATTCAGACAGATGGTTGTTAATTTCTTTGTTAATTACCTGCTTTCATTCCAGCCAAGCAACCGCCCGCGCCCGGTTACTTTTGTTCGATATTTATGTGGTACGAACCTTTTTTGCAGTTTTCGGCCGGAATGGTGGTCTTTTGGGTGCTGGTGCTTGCGCTGGCCGTGCAGCTGTTTTATTTTCTGTTTTTCTTTCTGCGTCTTGCACGTTATAAAAATGCCGAAGGTGTAAACGAATTCCCTCCTGTTTCGGTTGTAATTTGTGCGCGGAATGAAGATGACAATCTGGTGGCTTTTCTGCCGTTGGTGCTGGCACAGGATTATCCTGAGTTTCAGGTAGTGGTGGTAAATGATTGTTCGTTTGATAATACCGAAGATATTCTCAAGGAGTTTTCTGAGCGGCATCCGCACCTGAAAGTGGTTACTATTAAGGAAGATGAGTATTACAGCCACGGCAAAAAAGTGGCGCTCATGATGGGTATTAAAGGTGCCCGATATGAGCACCTGTTGCTTACCGATGCCGATTGCCGCCCGGCCAGCGCCAACTGGCTGCGGAGCATGGCCGCACAGTTTACCACCGAAACAGAAATTGTACTCGGCTACGGCCCTTATGAAAAACGCAGCGGTATGCTTAACAAGCTCATCCGTTTCGACGCGTTTTTCATCGCCCTGCAATACCTCTCGTTTTCAATGGCCCGAATTACCTATATGGGTGTGGGCCGCAATCTGGCCTACCGCAAAGAACTTTTTTTCCGCCATAAAGGCTTTGCCTCCCACTACCATATTCAGTCGGGCGACGATGATTTGTTTGTGAATCAGGCTGCTACGCGACGCAATACACGCGTGGAAGTGCGGCCCGACAGTTTTACACTTTCGGTGCCCGAACGGACTTTCAAGGCCTGGTGGCGGCAAAAACGCAGGCACCTCACCACCGGTAAACGCTATAAATTCGGTCATAAACTGCTGCTAATAACCTATGTAGCCAGTCAGTGGCTGTTTTTCGGCACCTTTATTGCGGCACTCGTCCTGAATTTTCAGCCTTATGTCGTATTGGGCATCATGTTGCTGCGATTGCTGCTGCAAATGTTTATCTTTAAAAAAGCAATGGAGAAACTTGGCGAACACGACCTCCTCTTGCTGGTACCGTTCGTCGAAATTTTTCTCCTATTTTTTTACCCGGCACTTACATTTGCCGGCATATTCCAACGCAGGCGTAAATGGATGACGTAATTGAGAATGAAAATTTATCCGACAAGGCGTTACACGACTACCGCCTTGTAAGGAAGGCGCTGGATGAGTCTGATCAGCGGGCGTATGCCGAACTGATGGGACGCTACCGCGACTCTGTTTACTTCATGCTGCTTAAAATGGTAAACAGCAAGGACGATGCGGAAGATTTAACCGTAGAAGCCTTTGGCAAAGCCTTTAAGCGCCTCAGCCAGTACACGCCAAACTACGCGTTCAGTACCTGGCTGTTTCGTATTGCCACAAATAACTGCATCGACTTTATCCGCCGCAAACGCAAAAATACCTTCTCCATCGACCAGCCCATGAGCGACGATGAAGGCGGTGAACTTGTGCTCGATCTCCGCTCGGAAATGCTGGATCCGGAAGAGAATGTAATGAAGAAGCAGAAAATTGCCCTGCTGCGCGAACTGGTGGATAAAATGAAGCCGCGTTACCGCACACTCATCGAAATGCGCTACTTCCAGGAACTTTCCTACGAAGAAATTGCGCAGGAACTCGATCTCCCGCTGGGCACCGTAAAAGCACAACTCTTCCGCGCCCGCGAATTCCTTTACAACGTGCTCAAAAATACGCAGGGCAAGATTTAACCGCCGTGAACGGAACTACCGTAACCGATTTCTTTCCGCAGCTCAGCCCTGCTCAGGTGCAGCAGTTTGCCGCCCTGCCCGAATTATATGCCCGCTGGAATGCGCAGATCAACGTGATTTCGCGTAAAGACATGGACAATTTCTTCACGCACCACCTGCTGCATAGTTTATCCATTGCCCGCTTCATTCGTTTCAATGCAGGTACGCAGGTGCTTGATATTGGCACCGGCGGCGGCTTTCCGGGCATTCCCCTCGCCATTTTTTTCCCCGAAGTACAGTTTCATCTGGTCGATTCGATCGGGAAAAAAATTAAGGTGGTGAACGAAGTGGCTGCTGAGCTTGGATTGCAAAACGTAAAAGCACAGCAAACCCGCGCCGAAGAACTCAAAACCGAATACGATTTTGTGGTGTCGCGAGCCGTGGCGCCCTGGCCCGATATTCACCGCTGGTCGGCCAAACTCATTTCGCGCAAAGGCCGCAATGCCCTGCCCAACGGCTGGCTCCTGCTTAAAGGCGGCGACCTGAAAGAAGAACTTGCCTCAGCCGCCAAACGCCTCGATGAGTTTGCACTCAGCGACTGGTTCTCCGATCCGTTTTTCGAAACCAAGAAGCTGATTTATATTCCGGCGTAGGCCCGCATGCAGATCAGTTCTAACAGCTACTTTTGGGGCATCTTTTTCAGGATCATTCCCTGATAGTAAATGCCTTCGTCGGTTAGAAAAAAGGTTTGACCGGCATTCCTGCCAACGCCTCCCGCAATAGCTTCCGTATCGTTTACCGGCTCAAGTACATTATTGCCCTTACTGCCATTGATATCTTCAATTGTAATCATCAGGAAGCCATCCCGGATGAAAAGCTTGTAGGATTTAAACAGGCTGTTTTTAAGGCTGTCGTTGGTTTGTACATAATCGCCGCAGGCCTGTTTCCATTTTTCAGGAATGGTGTAAGGTGCCAGACGTTTACCTATAATCATCGAGTCGCGGACCTGTGAATACGCAAATACATAATCCTGTCCGTTGATGCGTTTAAAGCCTAAATACTGGTTGGGAATATTTATCGGAATCAATCCGAAAATACGTGCCTGAGGAATAAATGAGCTGTCGTTTTGAGCAATGAAATGTACCGTAGCCATGGGTTGTTTGGTCTTGAGCCTGCTACCCTTGCTTTGCAGTTTAAATAAATCACCGCCAAGTACATAATATCCTTGTTTTGATGCCGTACTTACATTGGCAGGTTGCGTCTTTATTTTTGTATCGGGCTTTTTGAGTCCGGTTTTTAACTCAAGATATTTCGCGAGTATTTTGTCCGCTACAATTCTTACCAGCCCTCCTCCCTGCGAGGAATTGTCAAGTACGATCACGCCAATTTTATGTTTAGGCAGTGTAGCGAACTGGCTGTGATAAATAAACGTATCGCCGGCATGTTCGGCATTACCACCAGCATATTCCCACGAAGCCGAGTTGAGAAACCAGCATAAGCCAATGGAGAAGTTGAGGTCAAGTGATGCTCCCGTATTTTGTTTGGTTTGCATTTCCAGCAATGAAGCGGCAGAAATAATCTGATGCGAATTGTATTTACCGTTGTTAAATGTCATTTTCATGAAGTTGGCCAGATCAAGCACATTGCTGTAGAGCTGCCCGGCGGCTACGTCTCTGAAATGCGGCTCATCAAATTCCTTGCTGCCTTTGTAGCCTTTGGAAAAAAGTGGTTTGATCTGGTCATTCATTTTAAATGATGAATGCTTCATTTCGAGAGGCTCAAAAATATTCTTCTGTGTGTAGGCTGAAAAATCTTCCTTGCTCAGTCGTTCGGTGAGTACGCCCAGCAGCGAATAGCCCGCATTACTGTAAGAGAAAATCTGTCCGGGAGGTGCTGCGAGGTATTCTTTTTTCAGGTATCCGATAATGGCTGATGCTGGTTCGGGCTGCTTGCTCATAAAATTGTGCATGATATCAGAAGGCAGTCCTGAATGATGGGTAAGCAGTAAACGTGGAGTTACAGCCTGCGTACTGCTGAACCTGCTTTTTATGGAGAACTCCGGAATGTAGGTTTGAAGTGCGCTGTCTAAATGCAACTGATTACGTTCTTTCAGTTGCATAATGCTGGTTGCTGTAAATAATTTACTCACAGAGCCCACGCGGTAAACCGTTTCAGGCGTGGCTTTAATCTGGTTCTGCGCATCCGCATAACCAAAGCCTTCTGACCAGATTATTTCCTGATTATCCACCAGCGCAATGCTTAGCCCTGTGGCCTTACCTTTCATTTCCTTCCGGATAAATTCTGTGAGATCCTGCTTCAGGACTGTAAGTTTATCCGGTTGCTCGTCGGTAAATAACGAAGTCTGTGCAATAAAAAGGAAGAGTGCTGTTAGAGAGAAATTTTTCATAGGCAAGAGCCAAATTACTGGCAAAACAACATGCTCTCAAAATATAAGTGATATCAGGCTAAATTAATTGATGAGAGGTGTTTGTCATTTTTAACGAAATTCAGCAGCACAAATTTTACCTTTCCCCGATTAAAAAAGCAAAATATACTGGTAATGACAAGTAATCAGGAAGTTGCATTGAACGGAAATATCTCCTTATGCTTTAAAAAGTAAAGCCTGCGCGGGGATGATTTATGAGATTATCTTCGGCTGCAAGGAATGCTTTCCGTGCTTAAATTGTTTTTAGCTGTGACTTTTTTGCCATTCCGGTAATATGATTGGCAAAATGGTTCGCATGGAAGTTGTAGTACAAATGAACGAAGCCGGTACACACCATCAGACAAAAGCGCAGATTGATGCGGAAATGGAACAGGTGCATGCTGCTCAGCAGGATCCACGCTGTTTTGAGCCGCTCTATCATGCCTATTACAAACGCATTGTTACGTATGTGCATCACCGGGTCGATGATCAGGAAACGGCGTTTGATATTACGGCACAGGTGTTTTACGTGGCGCTTAACCGGCTTCCGAAGTTCAGGGCACAGGGTGTGCCGTTCGGCGCGTGGCTTTTCAGTATCGCATACACTGAACTGCAGCAGTGGTATCGGAAAAAGAAACGCGCACAAATTGTACACATTGATGCCGACGGCTTCTGTGAACTCCGCGAAAATGTGCAAAGCCACACCACAGCCGACGACGACAACGCCCTTTATCAGGCACTCGAAAAGCTGAGCAGCGGGGAGATGGAAATCATCAACCTCCGCTTCTTCGAAAAACGCTCCTTTGCCGAAATCTGTGAAATAACCGGCCTCGGCGAAAGTGCCTGCAAAATGCGTGTCTATCGCACCATCGAAAAACTCAAAAAACATTTCAAACAAAGCTGATTCCTCATGGCACGTTTCCAGTTCAACAATAAAAAAGAACCCCTTTCCGATCAGGAAATCAACAGCCGCATGAACTTCGATCAGTTCCTTGCTGCACGCCCCGCGCCGGTTAACCCTCGTGTAAAAATCTGGAAAGCTGCCGGTATTACCACAGTGGCTGCAGCTGTTGCAGTAGTAAGCTATTTTATTGCTGCCGATTCACCCGGCGCTGAAAAAAAACAGTACATCCCGGCATTCATTCACCCTCCGCTGCCTGAAGTAAACACAGCTCCGTTTACATTCTCGGTAAATACTGCAAAAGATACGCAGGTTGTATCGGCCCGGGGTTCCGAAATAAATGTGCCACGTAATGCGTTTGTGTTTGCAAACGGAACACCGGTAAATGGTAATGTGGAATTGCATTACCGCGAATTTCACGATCAGATTGAAATTATGATGAGCGGTATTCCCATGCAATACGATTCGGCGGGTAAGCAATGGTTGCTTGAATCGGCAGGTATGTTTGAAATAACAGCCACGCAAAACGGCACGCCATTGCAACTTGCGCCCGGTCGTGAAATCAATGTCCGCCTGATTTCAAACCGCACCGATAATGATTACAATATTTATTATCTCGATACGGTTAAACGCAACTGGCAATACATTTCCGATAATACCCGCGAAAGCGGCACCTGTTCCGAACCGCTCTATTTCATAAACGAAAAAGAAGAGGAAAAATACAACACATTGCTTGCTGCGCCTGCTCCGGTACAACCGGTTCAGCCTTTCCGTGCCACGCCCGGAGCTACTACATTCAGCATTGATTATGTGCGGGGCGAATTTCCGGAGCTGGAAGCCTACGACGGACTGAAGTTTGAACCGTTAGCCGGTGATGAAAATTTTGATGAAAAAATGGCGCAACAAACCTGGGAAAATATTGAAGTGGAACACACCGGAACGCCCGGAATCTATTCGGTGCAACTCAGCGCAGGCCGCAGTTTGCATACGTTTGATGCACGTGTTGTTACTGATGCCGGCAACTACGAACAGGCCATCAGCGAATTCAACCGGCGCGATAAAATTTACCGCGAAAAAATGAAGCTGCGCACCAGCCAACTCAATGCCCTCCGTGATTCGATGTACAACCTCAACGAAGCACTCGTGTCAAACGTGCGCACCATAAATTACAACGATAAATTCAACGCTTTCGTAACCGGCGATTACAACAATATGCCCAAGAGCATGCTCGTCTATCGAACGGTAAGGGTTCAAACTCTGGGGATCTGGAATTGCGACAGACCCCGAAATTTCTTTGATGAGTTGTCGGATGCGGTCAGGGCTGGTTTAAATAAGGTGCTTTTTTCTGCCGTATTTGTGAATGCAGTGAAAAAGAAACTGAATCTCAAAGTGGCTTTCCTTGTAAGAAATGAAATCAATACAGTGTGCCCGGTAAGTGCCGATAAATTTGAAAATTCATTCCCGTTCATGGCCGGTGAAATTGATATGGTAATTGGAGTTACAGACGATAATAAAATCTGTTACAGCAAGGGAGCCGATTTGCAACGGGCACAACTTCCCGGAAACAAACTGGAGTTTGTGATGCAGGAACCCGCAAAGCCCGTGAGTACAGTAGATGAGTTGAAAGCACTATTGAAAAAATAAACGTATGCGCTACCTGTTGTTGATCGTATGGCTGTGTATCAGCATGTTTTGCCGGGCCCAAACGGGTGCCGGCAAAACGCTTGTGATAAAAGTGCGCGCACCTAAAGCATCCTGCTCGGTGTTTACGGATGGCGATTTTTTCTGGCTGGAAAAAAGTAATGTGATTCGTGTGGTCACAAGAGGTTTTTCTGAGCCGGTACAGGTGGTGGTTACCGGCGGACGCATTATTGCGAATGATGGCGAACGCTACACGCTTTTTTTTACGCAGCGGAATGATGCAGTTGTTGCAGTGTATAAGCAAGGAGTGTCAAGGCGCGAACTTCTTTATACACGTAAGTTTGAAGTGCGCGGCCCCACGCTTTGGTTCTGTGGCATTAAAACCGATTCGTCATCGTATGCGCTTAAACTTCGTGGCGATAATCTTTATGCATGGTCTGATTATTACAAACAACCCCTGCGCGTAAGTTCGTTTGATATGGTGTTTATGCAGGATACCACCAACAAACGGGCAAAGAAAGATAAGCCTGAGTATTTTCATTCAGATACCTGCATGCTTACCAAAGCAATGACAGATAAAGTGCTGGGTTATCAGCCAAACTACAACTTCATTTACTTCCACAACATTGTGTGTGTGGTGCCCGATGGTACAAAGCGTATCCTCGATCCGATACGTTTGCATGCGGTGAAAGACAGTATTGATGTGAATACGCGAAAAATGCGCTACGCCGTTTACACCAAAACCGATTAACGCCGTCGTTTAGCTTTCACTAGTGGTGAACTCGCCGCTGAACTGCATTTTGCTCAGGTGTTTGTAAATGCCGTTTTCAATGGCCATGAGTTCGTCGTGCGTACCTGTTTCGGCCACCACGCCTTTATCAATGACCACAATTTTGTGTGCATTGCGGATGGTGCTCAGACGGTGGGCAATGACAAACGAGGTGCGGCCGATCATGAGTTTGTCGATGGCTTCCTGCACCACGCGTTCGCTTTCCGAGTCGAGTGAGCTGGTGGCTTCGTCGAGGATGAGGATGCGCGGGTTTTTGAGCACGGCGCGGGCAATGGCAATGCGCTGACGCTGTCCGCCCGAAAGCTGAATACCGCGGTCGCCCACTTTGGTGTTGAAGCCTTCGGGAAAGCTTTCGATAAAGGTGAGCGCATTGGCCTTGCGGGCGGCTTCGGTTATTTCTTCGTCGCTGGCATCGGGGCGGCCGTAGGCAATGTTTTCACGAATGGTGCCGGCAAACAGCAGCACATCCTGCGGCACAATAGCCATGTTTTCGCGGAGTGCGGTAAGGTCGTATTCGGCCGAAGATTTGCCGTCAATAATCAGTTCGCCGGAATCGGGCGTGTAAAAACGCAGCAGCAATTGTGCAATGGTTGATTTGCCCGAGCCGCTGCTGCCTACAATGGCAATGGTTTGTCCGGGCTCGGCAGTAAAGTTTACGCCCTTGAGCACCGGGAAATCGGGGCGGGTGGGGTAGGCAAAATGAATATTGCTCAACTGCACCGCCCCGTTGAGTTTAAGCTGTCCGCGTTTGCGGCCGGGCGTATCGTTTACCGGCTCGTTTTCCGAGTCGATGATTTCAAAAATACGTTCCGATGCGCCCACCGCACGCTGCACCTGGGCAAACTGCTCGGGCAAGCCGCTTATGCTGGCCGCCACAAACAGGGTGTACATCATAAAGGCAAGCAGATCGCCGGCCGAAATTTCCTGCTGCACCGCCAGCCGCACACCATACCACACCAGCAGCATGATGGCGCCAAACAGCACGAAAATGATAAACGAGAAAAACAGGCCCCGGAAACGGGCGTAGTTAATGGCCTGGGTAATGATCGAGTCGGTGCTGCGGTGGTAGCGGCCGGCCTCATAGGCCTCATTGGTAAATGATTTTACGTTGGCAATGCCCGTAAGACTTTCGCCCACAATTACATTCGACTCGGCAATACGATCCTGCAAATTGCGCGAGTAAGTGCGTATTCGGCGGGCAAACACCACGGCAATAATGGCCACAGGCGGAATAATGGCCAGCATCACCAGCGACATTTTCCACGAGTAGAGGCAGATCATGATAATGCCGCCGGTAACAACAATGGTTTGCCGGAGCAGTTCGGCCAGGCCGGTAGCCAGCGTATCGCCAATCTGGGTAATATCGGCGCTGATGCGGCTGTTGAGCTCGGCAGCCTGTTTGGCCGAGAAGTAGGCCATGGGCATTTTCAGCAGTTTGCCGAAAGTATTGCGGCGCAAATTGGCCAGCAGGTTTTCAGTGGCCTGGGCAAACAGCACCACCCGGAAATACGAGGCCACCGCCTGCAGGGCAAACAGAATAAGCAGCTGAAGCCCCACACCGTTTGCGGCTTTCAGCAGCTGGTCGGCCTGGGTTTGGGTAAGAAAGGTGTCTTTCAGCTTTTCGGCCGAGTCAAGCGCCGCCTTCGTGTCTTCTGAACCGCTGATCAGTCCCATCAGCTCGCCCAGCATGCCCGGAAACACAATTGCCGTGGCACCGGTGGCCGCCAGAAAAACAAGACCTATATAAAAGTGTATCTTCTTTTCGCCAAAATAGCCAAACAGCCTCTGCGCCTTGCGCACCGCATCGCGGTTGAGCCTGGCTTTAGGCATTTCGTCTTCGTCTTTACTCGCTAATCGTCCGCGTCGTGAGGCCATAACTTGTTTTTTTCCGGGTGCAAAGGTAGCCGCCCTGATGGTTTCCGGCACAGAAACTGTCGCACAACTCCCCCGAATTATTGTATTTTCGTCCTCCTCAAGCTATTTTTTCCACAAAAAGAAAAAAAATGCGCCGGGATTTGGTCATGTACCAAAAACAATTACCTTTGCAGTCCGATTTAAAGAGAATACGAACATGAAACGCACGTTCCAACCTTCAAACCGCAAGCGTCGAAACAAACATGGTTTCCGTGAGCGCATGTCAACCGCTAATGGCCGCCGTGTCCTTGCTGCACGTCGCTCACGCGGTCGTAAGAAACTCTCCGTTTCTGACGAAAAGCGTCACAAAGGCTAGTCGTTTCTGACCACGATAGTTAAGGCTGTTTCTTTTGAAGCAGCCTTTTTCGTTTTGGTGTCGTTGGTTAATGTTTTTACTTGTACTGGAGATTGTTTACCGATTCCTCAAATTCATTTTCAATAAAATCCCTCTGTGGATAATCGTCCCGGTAAATAAACCCGACATAACAATTTTCTTCATCAAGATCCAACTGTTTGATTAAGTGGTTGTAACAAAACTGCTCCGGTGGATGCTGCTCACAATATTTAAACCAGCGGCAGAATAATCTGAAGCGGTTTTCTGCCCGCCCGTCGGCATTGCTGCATATGTAGTAAAGTATTTTGTTGTTTTGACTAAACCAGTTCCTGATAATGTACGATATGGTGGAATAAACTTTCGCATCATGTGCGGGAAGCTCGGTACGGGAAATTTCAGCAAATGAAATAGTATATAAATCATTGCTGTTTGAAATTTCATTTATCAGATAATCGGATGTATGAGTAATAGATACTTTATAATATAATGATTGAGATGTGGCGAAATAATACGAATCCCCGTCGCGGATATAATCGTAATGCATAAACGGGGGAATTAAGCTTTGGAAGAAAGCGCAAGTTTGATCCTTTCGAAAGAATCTTTATCATAAGCAAACAAACGCTCCTTTTCCTCAATTGCTTTGCGGATTTTTTGCTGCAATTCAGGATTGGTAATTTTAACGCGTTGTAGATTAAGACTTTTCATTTGTCTTTAGTTTACTATACATCACAAATTTACATCAAGAAATACCTGTTCTTACACGATAGATTAACATATTTTCTAAGTTTTTGATTATGAGTATATTAAATCGGGAGCAGGTTCGCTTTACGGCTTACTGCAAGTTTTGCGGCTGTTGCGGCATTCCAGTTCCCCATTGCCCGTATCCGCTGCGGTTTACGCGTTCGGCCAGCTCGTCTTCAAACGTCACCATTTTTTTGAGTACCGTGCTCAGCACGGCGAGCGCAGCAAGATAAAATACAGCCGCTATTCCGTTAATAATCAATGATGTTTGCATGGATTCCTGCATCATTTGCTGCGTATCGAAGGTTTGAAAACGACGGATTTGCCCCATTTGGTCAAAAGTGCGGTTCATCGCAATAACGGCGCCCACTATAGCCACAGCCACGCCGCCCATCCATATACCCCACCAGAGATTTACCGGTTTTTGCGGTTCGTGGGCATACTGCTCACCGTCGGCACGCATGGCACGCTGGGTTTTGTTCCAGATTTCGGCAATCATCTGAAACGGGCGTACGAAGTTGAGAAACGGAACAAACCAGCCGCCAATGGTCCAGCCCAGCGCATAATCGGGCAGGGCAGGGTTTATGCGTTGCAGGTTTTCATAGGCCCGGTACATCCAGATCAGAAACAGAATGGGAAACACCAGTCCGGCCAGCCCGGTAACAAGACTGATGATTCCAGAGGTTAGAACCATGCCCAGATTATCGCGCACCGACATGGGGTCGGTAGCGATGCGGCTCATTGTGGAAGTCATGATCCATTGCAGGGGCAGATTGATGATGTAGGCGGCAAACAACATCCAGAGTGTAATGCGCAGGTAGCGGTGCAGTTTCTGGTTTGGGTGAAGTTTGATGTAGTACATGGCTATGCGGGTGTTTCTGTTTTGGGAGTGGATGTGAGGTGTGGATATACCAATTTTTCAAGCCTAAAATATTGAAATAGGGTGATAATGCCTCCTGTAAAGCCCAAAATGGCTGCAAGCACCTGTGTCATGTAAACAATTACACTCATCTCCACGCGATAATTTTCGTAAACCCGGATCATGATAAAGCCAAACAACTGAAGGGTTACAAAAAATGAAAAGCCAATTTGCCAGAGCATAATCGGATATGCTCTGGCGTTGTAATTCATACCGTATGGGAGTTTGGAAATGAGCAACTGACGGCAGATTCTAAATTGCCGGAACGGGAAAAATAAGTTGAACAGCGGTATATACCAGCTTGCCGCAGCCAGTGAGGGGTTTATCCGCCTCTCGTCTTTAAAAGCGGTGGTTACATTCTTTGTGATGCGGAACATCCAGATGCCCACAAAAATGGCCGAAAGAAGCACCGAAAAAAACAAAAAAGCCACTACTGATGCTGTGATAGTCCGAAGAAAATTGGGGAGCTGCTGTTCGCTTTCCTGCACATATTGGCCAATAAAGTAACTGGATACAGCGATGAAAAGGGAGAAAAATAAACCCGCGCCCAGACACAGCATTAATGCAACAGTAATTGCTTTAGCCGGAGAAACAGGCTTTTTCTGCATGATAAAAACGGGTAGCTGAGGTTAGAAACAAAGCACAAAAATACACAAATCAGGTTACGTGGCGCAGCGATTCGGGGATTAATTCGCGATGTTAAAAAAATGTGTGAATCCCTCACCAGTTAAGGGAGGCAGGGGAGTTGAATTCGTCTATCTTCGCGTGATTTTTATACGGCTCACACCATGCCCAAAGACAACAGCATCAAATCCGTCCTCATTATCGGCAGCGGACCGATCATTATCGGCCAGGCCTGCGAATTCGATTATTCCGGTTCACAGGCAGCGCGCTCACTCAAGCAGGAAGGCATCGAGGTAACGCTTATTAACAGCAACCCGGCCACCATTATGACTGATAAAGTGACGGCTGATCACATTTACCTTTTACCGCTCACTTCCCAGTCGATTGTGAAAATTCTGGAAGAGCGTAAAATTGATGCTGTGCTGCCTACTATGGGCGGGCAGACTGCCCTCAACCTCGCCATGAAGTGCGATGAACTGGGCATCTGGAAAAAGTACAATGTGCGCATGATTGGTGTGGACATTGAAGCCATTAAAGTAACCGAAGACCGCGATCTTTTCCGCGAGCGTATGGAGAGCATCAACATTGGCATGGCTCCCTCGCGTATCGCCAAATCATTCCTCGAAGGCAAAGCCATTGCGCAGGAATTTGGTTTCCCGCTGGTAATCCGTCCTTCATTTACACTTGGCGGCAGCGGTGGTGCGGTGGTATATCAGAAAGAAGATTTTGATAAAGCTCTCAATCGCGGCCTGCAAACTTCGCCCATTCACGAAGTACTGATTGATAAAGCAGTGCTGGGCTGGAAAGAATTTGAGCTTGAACTGCTGCGCGATGCAAACGACAATGTGTGCATCATCTGCTCCATCGAAAACTTCGACCCGATGGGCGTACACACCGGCGACTCCATTACCGTTGCACCGGCCATGACGCTTTCTGATACCACCTTCCAGAAAATGCGCACCATGGCCATTAAAATGATGCGCTCCATCGGAAACTTTGCCGGAGGCTGTAACGTGCAGTTTGCAGTGAGCCCCGACAATGCCGAAGATATCATCGCCATCGAAATTAACCCGCGTGTGTCGCGCTCGTCGGCACTGGCTTCAAAAGCTACCGGCTATCCGATTGCGAAAATAGCTTCCAAGCTGGCCATCGGCTATCAGCTGGATGAGCTGGTGAATCAGATTACCATGAGCTCCTCGGCTTACTTCGAGCCTACGCTTGATTACGTTATTGTAAAAATTCCCCGCTGGAATTTCGACAAGTTCAAAGGCGCCAACCGCGAACTTGGTTTCCAGATGAAATCGGTAGGCGAGGTAATGGGCATTGGACGCAGCTTTCAGGAAGCCCTTCAGAAAGCCGCGCAAAGCCTCGAAATTAAACGCAACGGCCTCGGTGCCGACGGAAAAGAAATTACCAACCAGCAGGAACTGCTCAACGCACTTGAGCGCCCGTCGTGGAATCGTCTCTTTATGATTTACGATGCCATCAAGCTGGGTATTTCCGTAAAAACCATTCAGAAGCTTACCCGCATCGACATCTGGTTCCTCAACCAGATCGAAGAACTCATTGCGCTCGAACGCGAAATTGAAAAACATTCGCTCACCAGCATTCCCCGCGAACTGATGTGGGAAGCCAAGCAGAAAGGCTATGCCGACAGGCAGATTGCTCACCTGTTGCGCTGTCTCGAAAGCGATGTGTTCAAGAAACGCTACGAGGATATGAATATCCGCCGCGTATATAAACTCGTTGATACCTGCGCGGCCGAGTTTGAAGCGCAGACACCGTATTATTATTCCACTTTCGAAACCGAAAACGAGTCGGTGCGCTCTGATAAAAAGAAAGTGGTGGTGCTCGGCTCTGGGCCTAACCGTATTGGTCAGGGCATTGAGTTTGACTACTCCTGCGTACACGGCGTGCTTGCGGCAAAAGAATGCGGATACGAAACCATCATGATTAACTGTAATCCTGAAACGGTTTCTACCGACTTCAACGTGTCGGACAAACTCTATTTCGAGCCGGTGTTCTGGGAACACATCTATGAAATTATTCTGCACGAAAATCCGGAAGGTGTAATTGTGCAGCTTGGCGGACAAACAGCACTCAAGCTGGCTGAGAAACTTGAACGCTACGGCATCAAAATCATTGGCACCGACTACAAATCGCTTGATCTTGCCGAAGACCGAGGCAGCTTCTCCTCGCTCCTGCGCGATAACAATATTCCTTACCCGAAATTCGGTGTAATTGAAGATGCCGATCAGGCGCTTGAACTCAGCCGCGAACTTGGTTTCCCGCTGCTTGTGCGTCCGTCGTATGTACTGGGCGGACAGAGCATGAAAATTGTAATCAACGAGCAGGAACTTGAGCAGCACGTGGTAAAACTGCTCAACGATATTCCCGGCAACAAAGTGCTGCTCGATCACTTCCTCGAAAATGCAATTGAAGCAGAAGCTGATGCTATCTGCGATGGTGAAAATGTATATATCATCGGTATTATGGAACACATCGAGCCTGCGGGTATTCACTCCGGCGACTCGTATGCCGTACTGCCGCCGTTCGATCTTTCAGAAAAGGTGATGAAGCAGATTGAAGAACACACCCGCACCATTGCACTTGCGCTGAACACGGTAGGGCTGCTCAATATTCAGTTTGCAGTGAAAAACGAAATCGTATATGTGATTGAAGCCAACCCGCGCGCCTCACGTACCGTGCCGTTTATCGCAAAAGCCTATGATGAGCCGTATGTGAATTATGCTACCAAACTCATGCTCGGCGCGAAGAAAGTAACCGACTTTACCTTCAATCCGCGCAAGAAAGGCTATGCAATAAAAATTCCGGTGTTCTCTTACGAGAAATTCCCCGATGTGCAGAAAGAACTTGGGCCTGAAATGAAATCAACCGGTGAAGCCATTTACTTCATTGATAATTTGCAGGATGAGTTCTTCCATCAGATCTACTCCGAACGAAATCTTTACCTGAGTAAATAACTTTAGAGGCGCTAAGTCACCAACAAAAACACCCCGGCCAAAATCAGGCCGGGGTGTTTTGATTTCAAATTCTAATTGCCTCTCAGGCAACGCATCGCCCGTCATCAAATCATTGTTTCTGCGGGCGAAAAAAGTTCGTGACCTACTTCCACCTGTCCGTTTTCTTCGATGTGCAGTGCAAGCAGATCGCCGGTGCGGGAGCAGGAGAGATATTGATTTGGATCGAGATCAGCTGTAACTACACCATTCTTAAACGACCATTCAATTGCATCTTCAATTGCGTTTGCCGCTTTTGTTTCGCCCAGTTTGCGAAGCAGCATGGCTGCAGAAAGTATGGCCGCCACCGGATTGGCAATATCTTTTCCGGCGGCTTCGGGATAAGAGCCGTGAACGGGTTCGTAAAGCGATGTATGTTCACCTTCCGAAGCCGATGGTAAAATGCCCAGTGAACCGGCCAGCATGGACGCTTCATCGGAAAGTATATCGCCAAACATGTTTTCCGTGAGCATCACATCGAAGTGCGAAGGATTACGAATCAGTTGCATGGCGGCATTGTCCACATACATGAATTCCAGTTTCACTTCGGGATAATTGGCGGCTTCGGCCTTTACTACTTCGCGCCAGAGTTGTGAGGTGTCGAGCACATTGGCTTTATCAACCAGCGTAAGTTTTTTTCTGCGACGCAGCGCAAGCTCAAATGCTTTTCGTGCAATACGGCTTATTTCGTGTCGGCTGTACTGGCAGGTGTCGAAAGCCGTTTCGCCATCGTTGCCGCGTTTGCCGTAGTATAGTCCGCCGGTTAGTTCGCGCAGTATTATCATATCCACACCTTCGAGCACTTCCGGCCGGAAGGGGGTGAGAGAAGCCAGCGCCGGATTTGTTTTTACCGGCCGGATATTGGCAAACAGTTCCAGCATTTTCCGCAGTTCAAGCAAGCCCTGTTCCGGCCGCACGGCGGTTTGCGCAAAGTCGGGATGGCCTACAGCGCCAAGTAAAATCGCATCGGCATTGAAGCAAAGCGATTTTGTGTGTTCCGGCAACGGCTCACCGTATGCACGAATGGCTGCCGCGCCAATTATCCCTTCCGCAAATTCAATCGTAAAATCAAACCGGCGTGCAGCAGCATGCAAACATTTTACGGCCTGGGCAATAACTTCGGGACCAATGCCGTCGCCGGGCAAAAGTGTGATCTGGTAGTTTTTCATAAGCTGTAATTGAAACGGTGCTCCTTTTCAAACGCGGCAATTACTGACCGGTGAGCAATGAGAAAATCGGTTTCCTGAAATCCATCCAGTAAACATTGCCGGTGATAGCTGTCGATAGTAAACGATTCAGTCAGCTCAGCCGATTCAATTTTTATGGTTTGTTGCAGCAGATCAACGGTAATGCCGGGCGCGGGTGTTTGCCTGATTTTTTCAAGAAATGAATTGGTCACGGTAACTGGTAAAATTCCGTTTTGCAAAGCATTGTTTTTGAAAATATCGGCAAACGATTCGGCAATGATAACCCTGAAACCTGCGTCGCGAATGGCCCATACGGCATGTTCGCGACTGGATCCACAGCCGAAATTTTTACCCGCTGCCAGAATCTGTTCAGTACCTTTTGCTTTATTCAGCGGAAAATTTGCTATTTCATTTCCCTGTGCATCATAGCGCAGATCGTGAAAAAGTGCATCGGCAAAACCGGTTGATGAAGTACGTTTCAGAAAGCGCGAAGGGATGATCTGATCTGTATCTACATCATCAGCTGTGAGAATTACCGGCAGCGATGTAAGTGTGGTGAATTTTTTCATACGTGTGCAGGCATTTTTCTCACATCGGTAATACATCCGTGAATTGCCGCCGCTGCCGCCATTGCGGGAGAGGCGAGAATGGTGCGGGCTCCGGGGCCTTGCCGGCCTTCAAAATTTCGGTTGCCGGTTGAAACGCAGTAGCTTCCGGCCGGAATTTTATCTTCGTTCATACCAAGGCAGGCCGAGCAGCCGGGTTCGCGAAATTCAAATCCAGCCTGCCTGAATATTTCGGCAAGACCTTCTTCCACGGCTTGCTGTTCCACAAGTTTTGAACCCGGCACCACCCAGGCCGTTACGCCCGGTGCAATTTTCCGTCCGCGAACAATACGGGCCGCCTCTCTTAAATCGCTGATGCGGCCATTGGTGCAGCTTCCGATAAACACATAATCAATTTTTTTTCCGTCGAGCTTTTCACCAGCCCGGAATTGCATGTACGAAAGCGCCTGTTCAATATCGCTGCCAGCCGGGATTTGTTCGTGAATACCTGTTGCCTGTGCCGGACTGGTACCGTAAGTAACCATTGGCTGAATAAGTTCGGCCTGAAAATAATACGTGGTATCAAACACGGCCTGCTCATCAGTATATAATGTTTCCCAATACGCTGCGGCTTTTTCTAATGCTTCGTCCTTGAGCGAATACAGCCGGTTTTTCATGTAGGCGAATGTAGTTTCATCGGGCGCCATCATACCACCACGTGCACCCATTTCAATACTCATGTTGCAAACGGTCATACGCTCTTCCATGTTCATCTTCGTAAAAACATCGCCTGTATATTCCACGAAATGCTCTTTTCCGCCGTTGGCACCAAGTTGTGCAATAATGTAAAGAATCACATCTTTTGCCGAAACACCTGGTTGCAAAACGCCATTTACCTCTATTCGCATGCGTTTGGGCTTTCGCATCAGCAGGCATTGCGAAAGCATTACCTGTTCTACCTGCGAGGTGCCAATACCAAAGGCCACCGCGCCAAATGCGCCGTGCGTGGATGTATGACTGTCGCCGCACACAATGGTCATTCCCGGGCGTGTAATGCCAAGCTCAGGTCCGATTACATGCACAATACCCTGATGCGGATGCGCAAGATTGAAGCAGGGGATGCCGTGAGCCGCACAGTTCTTTTCAAGCAAAGCCAGCTGTTCTGCCGATTGCGGATCCTTTACCGGTAAATGACGGTTTTGTGTGGGTACATTATGATCGGCAGTGGCGGTAATACGTTCGGGGAACAGGATCGGTAAACCTCTTGCCTCCAGGTTATGAAATGCCTGCGGACTGGTTACTTCATGAATGAAATGACGATCGATAAAAAGCAAATCGAAACCATTTTCGAGATGAGTTACCACATGCCGGTTCCAGATTTTATCAAAAAGAGTATCAGCAGACATACACAGCGGCGAGGTTTAGTAAATCATTATCGTTTATTTCCTTTTTCTGATCGGCCAGCGCAATGAAGCGTTGGTAAAACTCATTCAGTATTTCGCCTTCAAGCACAATGCCCAGTTTTTCGGCACGATAGCGCAGGGCGGCTCTTCCGCTGCGTGCGGTAAGCACAATGGAATTGGTGAGAACACCTACTTCTTCCGGCGAAATAATTTCGTAGGTTTCACGGTGTTTGATCACACCATCCTGATGAATACCTGATGAATGCACAAATGCGTTGGCTCCAACAATGGCTTTGTTGGCCTGCACAGGCATATTCATCTTCTCAGAAATAAGATTACTCACCGCATTGAGTTTGCTGGTTACAATATTTGTGCAAAGCGGAATGTGTTTATGCTGGTGAAGTATCATTACAATTTCTTCAAGCGATGCATTGCCTGCACGTTCGCCAATTCCGTTTATGGTACATTCTACCTGTCGTGCTCCGTGAAGAATACCGGCCAGTGAGTTTGCAGTAGCAAGACCGAGGTCATTGTGGCAGTGTGTGGATAGAATGGCCTTGTCGATGTTGGGCACATGATGCTTGAGAAAGCTGATTTTCTGGCCGTATTGTTCGGGCAAACAATAACCGGTTGTGTCAGGAATATTTACTACCGTAGCCCCTGCATGAATTACAGCTTCCACCACACGGGCAAGAAATTCATTGTCGGTACGCCCGGCATCTTCCGCATAAAACTCTACATCATCCGTAAATTTCCGGGCATATTTTACAGCGGCAACTGCACGGCTGATAATATTTTCGGGCGTGTCGTTGAGCTTGTAGCGAATATGGTATTCGGAAGTACCAATGCCCGTGTGTATGCGTCCGCGTTCAGCATTACGAATTGCTTCAGCGGCAAGATCAATATCACTGAATACGGCTCTTGTGAGTGCGCAGATGACAGGTTTGCGCACATTGGCTGCAATTTCCTGTACAGCCCTCAAATCGCCGGGGCTTGAGGCCGGAAAACCGGCTTCAATAATATCTACGCCCAGCGCTTCAAGTTGTAGCGCAATTTCGACTTTCTCCCCCGCATTCAGTTTACAACCCGGAGATTGTTCGCCGTCGCGGAGTGTGGTATCGAAAATTTGTACATATTCGTTTTTCATACTTTTGAAGTCCATTTCAGCCACAAAGAAAAATTCACAATACACCTTGCAGAAAACTCATTTTCAGCAACTATGTTTATCTCCACTCCTGTGGTAATGGTCTTAAAGTGCTGAAAATGAGTTTTTTGTTTTGTTCTGAAATACAATGTCCAACACACTAACCGATCAGCTTTTTGCACTTATTCAGTCGATGACCAAGTCGGAGAAGCGGCATTTTAAGTTGTTTGTACAACGTTCGGGAAGCCGGACTGATCTGTTATTTGTGAAGGTGTTTGATGCACTTGAGCAACAAAAGACATACGATGAAGAACGCCTGCTCAAAAAGGTCAGAGGATTACGCAGGGCGCAACTATCCAACGTAAAAAAGCATCTGTATAACCAGCTTTTATCCAGTTTGCGCTTGCTAGCACAGGATGATGCGGAGATGAAAATACGTGCCCAGCTTGATTATGCGCGGATATTATACCACAAAGGCCTGTTTTTGCAAAGCCTTCGCATGCTTGAAAAAAGCCGCGAAGAAGCAGAGAAAATGAATCAGCCCATGCTGTTGGCGCAAATACTTGAAGCTGAAAAGAATATTGAGTTGCGGCATATTACACGAAGTCCTTCAGGCAGAGCCATGCAGCTTTCGCTGAAAGGGGCTGAACTCCGGCAGCATATTGCCCGCGCAGCAGCCCTCTCTGAGCTGGCGTTGAGCATTTATAATTTTTTCATCATTAACGGTCCGGCTAAAGATGCAGAGGATTACGAGGAGGTAACACGTTTGTTTCATACAGGAATGCCTTCGCTTCCTTTTGGCAGTCTCACCTTCAACGAACGTGTTTCATACTGTCAGGCCTGTGTGTGGTACAATCTGGTGATACAGAATTTTGTGCAGTGCTACCGTTATGCACATAGCTGGGTTATGTTGTTTGATGTGTATCCTGAACAACGACAGCTCGATGCAGCTCTTTACCTCAAAGGACTTCACAACGAACTCACGGCATTATTTTATTGTGGCGATGTGGTTCGGTTCTCGGCATCACTTTCGCTGCTTGAAAAATTTATTGAAACTGAATCATCACGTTTCAGTTTAAATACACAGTTAACGGCATTTGTGTATCACCATACCAATAAGCTCAACCTCTTTTTTATGGAAGGGCGTTTTACAGATGGTGTGGATTATGTGCCGCACTTACTTAAACAGATCAGACATTTCGGCGATCGGATTGATCAGCACCGGCTTATGATTTTCTGGTACAAGATTGCCTGTATCTATTTTGGTCATGGTGATCATCACTCCTGCATGCGTTATTTACAGAAAATTATCAATTATCCTACTCCTCAGTTGCGTGAAGATGTGCAGGTGTTTTCCCGTTTGCTTTATCTGGTAGCCTGTTTTGAATCGGGTGATGATGACTTGCTTGAATATCAGATTCGCTCCACTTATCGTTTCCTTTTGAAAATGCGCGATCTGGGTGAGTTACATAAAGAGGTGCTTCGCTTTCTCAGACAATCGGGTAATTTAAACCGCAGCGAAACACTACAGGCTTTCCGCGATTTGAAACAACGGCTTGAACACGCTGCTGAAGCACCTTTTCAACGACGCATGGCCATGTATCTCGATGTAATTTCGTGGCTGGAAAGTAAAATTGAACAGGTACCTGTTCAGGAAATTATTCGCAGAAAGGCATTGAAAAAGATCAGTTGAACCTTTTCGTAACTATTTTTTGAACTGAAGAAATACGTCCCAGTATTTCTCTTTATTCATTTCCGACCAGTGAATGATTTCGTAACGATACTGTAACGTTTGAAGCTGGCATAAAACAACAATGAGTATCGTAATTGCAGTAACTGTAATGCGCTGCAGTTTATTTTTGAGCGCATTGAAAAGGGTAAACAAAAGCAAGGCAAATACCGGAAGGTATTCAATCATTACACGCGGACCGAAACTGCCTCCGTAGTACCACATCCACCAGCTTGATAACAGATAGACTGTAAGCACCAGAAACAAAGCAGCAACTACTGCACGGATTTTATGCTGGCGGAATAATGGAATAAACCCGGTCAGCGCAAGCAGTGTAAGCGGGATATATACAAATAATCCTTTTCTGTAACTGAACAAAAAATCGAAAAAGTGAAACGTGTTAAACCGGAATTCTTCACCGCCATAGGCATCTATAAAAAAACGGCCTGTTTGTACTTTCCATATAGCCATTTGGATGAAAAGAATGCCTGCAAAAAGTATCGCGGAAATCACTGGAAAAACAGGTTTGCTGAACAGTTCACGAATGCGGTTGATTAATATTTTAATACTTCCTGCTTCAGCAAAAAGCCAGAGTACAATCAGGCCGTTAACCGGGCGGACGAGAATAATTAACCCAAGTAAACCGGCTAAATACACAAATTGAAGAGGTTTTCCTTCATTGATCCATTTATTACCCTGTAAGAGAAAACAGCTGATTAGTGCAAATGAATACACGTGAGACATTAACGGTTCAGCTACTGCATAATAAAATAAATTGGTGCCGAAGAGAATGATAAGACAAACTAATGTGGCCGTTAACGGAGCTGTATGATGTTTGAGCAAATAGTTTCGTAAACAAAATAGTCCGAATCCAAGCCAGCAAAGTGCGCCAATATGCATAAATAGCACATAGGTTTTCGAATAGCCGCTGAAATCGTTAGAAAACGAGCCATAAAGTTTTGCGGTCAGAAAAAAAGGCGTTTGCAGCAAAGCGGTGCCGCAGAAATACTTATTTACGATGCGTCCGTTTACGGTTACGCGGTAATCGGCGCGGTTGTTTGTATCGGTATATTCTTTATCAATCTTATCGTAAAAGCCAAAATTAAGATCGTGGTAAAGGAAAGTAGCCGGCAGGTAGGCGTAGTATCCGCGGCCATCGGATATGATACTGTATTTCCAGAAATGTTTGTTTAGGCGGATGTTTGAAACCACAGCGAGGCAAATCAACAGGCCAAGAAGAATGCCTGTGCGATTGAGTATTCTTGCCGGGAGATTAATTTTCATGATTAATGCGATTACTGTTTGCCCTTACAAACTGTTGACGTTGAAATACGAATGTATCTTCAAAAAACAAATAAAGGCAATTCCCGGCAAAACCAACAGCGGGTTTTTCTCATCTTTACTACCGTTATGAAAAACCGTTTTTTGCTTATACTGATACTTTGGGCAAGTGCTGCCGGAATGGCGCAAAACAGCAGTCGCAGGGTTTATTCGCAAACGCCGCCTTATGCCGAAGTAATCCGCCAGTTTCAGCGCCTCGACAGTGCTTCGGCACATGGTTCGCTTTTTGAAATTGGTAAAGCCGATGGCGGTGAGCCGCTGTATTTGTATGTGCTGGTGAAAAACGGTTGCAGCAGTTTGTTTACTGCACAGCAGCAGGCCCGGAAAATGCCTGTAATGTTAATTATCAATGCCATTCATCCCGGTGAACCTGATGGCGTAGATGCTTCACTCGAACTGCTTGCTAACCTGCAACAGCCGGGCGCGCTGCCTGATAATCTGCTTATTGCCATTGTGCCTGTATTTAATGTGGATGGAGCACTGAACCGCAGCAGTACGAGCCGCGCCAACCAGAACGGCCCCGAAGAATACGGCTTCCGTGGCAACTCGCTCAACCTCGATCTCAACCGCGATTTTATTAAAACCGATGCGCAGGTTACGCAACACCTTCAGCGTGTATTTCAGCTCCTGCAGCCCGATGTGTTTATTGATACACATGTTTCAAACGGGGCCGATTACCAGCATACCATGACACTAATTGCCACGCAGAAAGACAAGTTGCATCCGCTGCCAGCTGCGCTTATGACTGAAACCTTGCTGCCCGGTCTTTACGCCGGCATGAAAAGCAAAGGCTGGCCCATGTGCCCCTATGTGGATACACGCGGCGAAACACCTGAAAGCGGCATTATCGGTTTTCTCGAAACTCCGCGCTACTCAACAGGCTATGCGGCTTTGTTCAACTGCATCGGGTTTGTAACCGAAACACACATGTGGAAACCTTACAACGACCGCGTGTGGGCTACTTACGATTTGCTTATCTGTTTCACCGAAATGATGAAGCAGCACGGCTCCACAATTAAAGCCACACACGCCAAGGCAAACGAACAGGTGGCCGCACAAACCAGTTTTGCACTGGGCTGGGAATTAGATACCACTGCCTTCACGGCAATCCCGTTTCTCGGTTATGAAGCCCGCTACAAAACGAGCACCATAACCGGCCAGCAGCGTTTGTATTACGACCGCTCCGCACCTTACACGCGCGAAATTCCCTACTACAATTCCTATCGTCCCAAAATGCTTGTGCAAAAACCGTATGCCTATGTGGTGCCGCAGCAATATGCCGCGGTGGTGATGCGCCTGCAGCTCAATGGTGTGGTTATGAAGCCTCTGCTTCGCGATACGGTGATTACGGCTGAGTCTTATTACATCAGTACATATCAGACCGTAAAAGCGCCTTACGAATCGCATTACATGCACTTTGGCACGCAGGTGCGGCGCGTTACACAAAGCATAGCCGTGCACGCCGGCGACTGGCTGGTGGTGTGCAACCAGGCCTGTAACCGCTACATTGTGGAAACACTTGAACCTGAAGGCGGCGACAGCTTTTTTGCGTGGAATTTTTTCGATGGTATTTTGCAGCAGAAAGAATGGTTCAGCGATTACATTTTCGAAGAAAAAGCAGTTGAGCTTCTCGCTGCCGATCCCCAACTGAAAGCCGAGTTTGAAGCCGAACGCGCCAGAGATCCGAAATTTGCTGCCGATCATTGGGCACAACTGAACTTTATCTACCAGCGGTCTGTTTATAAAGAGAAAACTCACAATCGCTACCCGGTGTTACGCCTCCTGCAACCAGCGCCGATGCCCGTGAAAAACTGATCGCATTTGTATGAAACGAATCAACCTTCGCGCTTACGCCATTATTGAATACAACGGAAATGTGCTGGTAACCGACGAGCTGCGAATGAACAAGTACATGACTAAATTCCCGGGCGGCGGGCACGAGTGGGGGGAAGGGCTGGAAGAAACCGTGCGCCGCGAATGCCGCGAGGAATTGAATCAGGAGCCGCTTAGTGTGACACATTTTTACACCACCGATTTCTTCATGGCCTCCGCTTTTCGTCCCGATGATCAGCTTATTTCTGTGTATTACTTAGTAACGCTCCCCAACCCCGAAAACATTGTGGTGGCTGATACACAGTTTGCATTCACCACACACACCGATGGTGCACAAACATTTCGCTGGATAAAACGCAGTGCACTCACGCCCGACGTATTTACTTATCCGATAGATCAGAAAGTAGCCGTTTTGCTTAGCCGGTAAACATTATCCTAAACAACAAGGCCGCATACTTTGACAGATGCGGCCTTGATGTGTTTTAACCAGAACAATTACCAGGTTGATCCGCCATGTCCGCGCTGACCAGTAGCAAATACACGCGAAATATTGAAACCAAAACGAATACCGCCATCAAACGGATTGGCGCGGGTGTAGGGTACAAACTGGGCTTCATTTACACCATATGCATTTGTGAAGTGAAGCTGAAACACGTGGCCGCCTGTTTCAAGATCAATGCCAATGCCCATCGGATCGTAGAAGCTGTCGAAATTGTCGGTGTATTTGTTGAGGCGGCGGGCATACTCAAACGTAAGTGCCAGACGCTTGGTGAGTTTGTAACGACCCGAAATACCTGCAGCAAACATGTCGTTTTTGTCGGATGCCCGTTCTACCAGATTGTAGTGCACATGAAATGCATTGATCTGGATGGAAAAATTTTCGCTGAACTTGCGTGAAATGGTAAGCGAATTGGAATACGACATGCGTGAAGTCGCATACTGGTATTTATTAACACCTGTGGCAATTCGGTTCGGATCCTCCTGAACTGTGTAATTCATTGTGCCCTGATACGTCAGCGATATGGGCATTTTGCCATCCACAGTCTGACGGAGCACACGCACTTTCACAGCCCCGTCAATCAGCTTCTCAAACGAACTGCGGCCAATGCCTACGGTCATCCAGTCGGTTACACCGTAGTCAAGTCCAAGACGAATACCGGCCGGGCCGTCGAGCCCGAATGCATTTTTCACGCCGGTGTTGAGTTCGCCGAAGCGGTGATTAATGCGAAAGTCGAGCATTTTTTTGCCGATGGTTTCGCAGGAAGGGAAGTTGATTACACGTGTGGTTTTGAAAGTAGCGCGCACATAGTCTGGTTCAGCGGCTTTGGCTTCTTCAGCAGCCATCTGGTCCATCATGAGCTGCATTGAATCAACCTGTGCCATTGCGGCAAGGGAAAACAGTAAAGCGAGTGTGGTAGATAAAAATCGTTTCATCAGGATACTATCAGTGGTATATAATTACTGGGGACAACCGGCCTGCACCCATTTACGGATGAGTGTTTTCTGACATTCGTCGAGCGGCGGTCCGGAGGGAGGCATAGCCTGAAAGCCCGCTTGCTGATACACGGCGCCTACAAGTTGCCCCGATAACCCGACAGTCCGTACGCCCTGATAATTATCAAGTACATACGGATTTCCGGAACCCGGATTATGACAGGAGATACAACTGTTCGTCATAATCTCACTTATTTTACCACTGTAAGTAGGTGCAATTGTGGTATCACAATTGTTATTGAGAATAAGCGCCGGATACATTTCCTCCATGTTGTCATAATAGCAACCTGAAAAGGTGGCTGTAATGGCAAAGGCTGCAATCAGAATTTTTTTCATAGCAGTTTAGTTATTTTTTGCACCCTGCTCAATCCAGACAAGAAGCAGTGTGGTTTGACGTTTAGAGAGAGCCGGGTAGGGGGGGAGCGGCATAAACTCATTATCCCGGCCGGTAACTACTTTGTAAATGTCACTGTCTGCGGCATTGCCCGGTTTTACGTCGCCGTTCTCAATTACATCATTGTAATCAAGAAGAGTGAACTCAGACGTGTTGGTGGTGCCGTGACAGCCATTATGCTGACAAGAAGCTTGAATGATGGGAAGAATTTCGTTGGCGAAACTTACTTCCCTGTCTGGTAATACAGGCTCGTGTTTGCAGCCTGTTGCCAGTGCAATTCCTGACAAGATAATTACGGCGAGAATTGTTTTCATGTTGCTACGGTTATTTACAAATATAAGTTTTTTGGCACAGGATGCCTGAAGTTTGATGCCGGTTTTCTTGTGTTTTCCCGGGAAAGGGGAAGTGCTGCCGGAGTTTCGCTCCAACAGCACTTCCAAAAACATGCAGAGGCTGTGTAAAATTTATCTTTTGATATTTCCTAACCATTCCTAAAACAGCCTCTAAACGTCTGCTTACCGCCCGTGTGAATTATTTTTTCGTTTTTTCGAGTCTGTAAAGCTCGGGTAAATTAATACGAATGGTGAATGAGCTTGTCCAAAGCCACATGTTTAAATATTCGTTTTTTATTACCGGTTGCTGGTCGATATGTGCCGAAAATTCAAAATCAGCCACATTATTTATTGAGATACCCGCACACGCCACAAACTTTGCGGTAAACGGGTTGTAGCCTTCGGCCGGAATAATTGTTTGCACCGGGAGGTAAATGGGATCTTCTACCTGGATATTATTTCCCACACCGTTTTTTCTTTTCAGCACATAGTTGAAACCGCCGCCCACGCCTGCAAAAGGATTAATGCGAGGCCGGTTCATTTTTACCCGAAGCTGTATATCGCCATCGAGGCATTGAAAGCGTTCATCAATATCGATCAGTACGAGCTGATTGTTTGGAACAGGAACATATATTATACTCCCGCTTCCGCGTTTACGATAACCTGCATTGGCTATAAACTCTATCCATTGCCCCGAATAGGGTTTGATGAATAAACCAAATCCCGGCGAAAGAAACGACGAAGTCTGAAACCTCGGATCGCGCCGGTCGGCTGACTGGGTAAATACGGTTGAATTGGCATTTACCTGAAAATTAAGCCCCCAGTTGTGCAGCGGCGAGTTTTCAGATTGCGCATGAAGAAAATTTGCAAGGAACAGTCCGGCAACAAGAAAACGATTCATAGCGTTTGTGATAGATGAAGGGTAAAAAAATCCGGGCCGCACTTACGCAGCAGGAAGATGAATTAATCAGAAGCAGAGTAAATACTGCTGTTCAAAAGAAGCAGCCGGGAGAATAAAAGCTAGATGAAAACGGCGGGTGAAAGCGTATTATTGTTCAGGAACTTCAATTTTACGCATGCGCGTAAACAGTATGGCAAGTGTTACTTTCCACATATAATACAACGCGCGCACACTGTCTATGGATGAAGTTCCCCCCTGCCGCTCGCGCATCTGCACGGGTATCTCTCTGATGTGTAATTCGGCCCGCGCAAACTGAACCAGAATCTCGGGTTCGGGATATTCATCGGGATACCAGTGGCTCACCATTTGAAGCGCCCGGCGGCTAAACAGGCGGAGCCCGGATGTTGTGTCTGCCACACGCAGTCCGGTGAGCATTTTATTGAGCAGGCTGAACCATTTAATCCCCAGTCTGCGCAGAAACGACGATTGAAAGCCCTGTCCGGTAATAAAGCGGGAACCAATCACCACATCGGCCTTGCTGCGTTGCATTTCCATGAGCAGCATCGGCACCGCATCGGCCGGATGTTGCCCGTCGCCGTCAACCTGCACAGCTGCATCATAACCATTTTCGAACGCATAGCGGAAGCCTGTTTGCACTGCGCCACCAATGCCCAGATTAACCGGTAAATGCAGCGCCACACAATCGAGCCTGTCAATCTGCGCGCCGGTATCATCCTTCGAGCAATCGTTCACTACAATTACCGTAAGTGCAATGCCCGCCTGCTTTGCCGCTTCATTCAATTCATTTACAACAGCCGCAATACTTTGCGATTCGTTGTAGGCAGGAACAATGGCGGCGGTTTTCATTTTGCTACAGGTTCAGTTCAAATTTATAGGTTTTGTGCATTTATCAGTTAAGTTTGTGCATGATGCACCGACTCCCGCGCTTATTTCGCTTTCATACACTGAGTATCATCAGGCTCAACAGGCTGCTGACCCGTTTTTTGCTCATTCAGGCTGGCCTGGGGCTGCTCTCCTTTCTTGCAGTTTCGGTCATTTTCTTCGACGAAGTCAAATTCCTGTTTTCCGAGCCCTTTTATTACGTTTTTCTTATCATCCTTCTGTATATGTTCGTGCGCATCTACTGGTTCAGCCGCAGGCATTGGTGGTCGTGGTGTGTGCTTACCTTTTTGTCTGTGATTGAGTTACTGGTTGTGCTGGATCAGTTGATTTACTGGTTTATACCGTATAATTTTTCTGTAGTTGCAGAGGAAACAGGTTATCTGCTGCCCGCCATTTTCATCGTAATGAATTTAGCCATGCTGGTGTTTTATCTGGCTACGGTGGCCGGTTTAACCAGTTATCGCATTGCCGGCTATCACGGAATCGGTCGCATTGCATACCGGTTTTCTATTGGTGCCGGTTTGCTCGCAGTGGTTTTTCTATTGGCCTAGTCCACACTTTCGTGCAGTAAATTGTTAGCTGTCAGCCCGACACCGGTTGCCGGTATTACCCGTTTAGCAGTATTATTTTAGCCATTGTTTTGCAAATATTAATCCGGTATAATCGGTTTGAGTATGCTTTACTGGCCTTGCTGGCCTTTAATAGTGGTCATTTACTGCTTATCTGGCAATTCAGACCGTTCGTAGATTTATTGAAAAAATCACCCGAAATGCTGGCGGGGCAACAAAAAATTCATTATATCTTTACGTAGCAAAAACATTAAGAACTGTCTTTCTCTCAGCCATAAGCGCCCATATTCATCCGAAATATGATCGAAACAGCCACACCCGCCCTGTCCGAATGCTTGCAAAAGTTTTTCGGCTTCACAAAATTCAAGGGGCAGCAGGAAGCTATCATCAACAGCATTCTCGACGGTCACGATACATTTGTAATCATGCCCACCGGTGGTGGCAAATCGCTTTGTTATCAGCTGCCGGCATTAATGAGTGAAGGCACCGCCATTGTGGTTTCGCCGCTCATTGCCCTGATGAAGAATCAGGTGGATGCAATCCGCAATTTCGGTTCGGAAGAAGGTATTGCGCATTTCCTCAATTCATCGCTCACCAAAGCCGAAATTGCTCAGGTACGCAAAGACATCACTTCGGGTATAACCAAGTTGCTTTATGTGGCTCCCGAATCACTTACCAAAGAAGAAAACATCAGTTTCCTGCGCGATATCCGCATTTCCTTCTTCGCTATTGACGAGGCGCATTGTATTTCTGAATGGGGCCACGATTTCCGCCCCGAATACCGCCGCCTGCGCCCGATGATTGAGGAAATAGGACAGGTGCCCATTATTGCCCTCACCGCCACGGCTACGCCTAAAGTACAGCAGGACATTCTCAAAACGCTGGGCATGACCGGCGCCAATACCTTCAAATCGTCGTTCAACCGCCACAACCTCTATTACGAAGTACGTCCCAAGAAAGACGTAGTAAAGGAAGTAATCCGCTACGTAAAAAAACAACCCGGCAAATCAGGCATTATCTACTGCCTGAGCCGCAAAAAAGTAGAAGAACTTGCCGAAACCCTCAAAGTAAACGGCATTAAGGCGCTTCCCTATCACGCCGGTCTTGATGCTTCAACCCGTGCAGCCACACAGGATAAATTCCTTATGGAAGATATCGACGTAATTGTGGCTACCATTGCTTTTGGTATGGGTATCGACAAGCCGGATGTACGTTTTGTCATTCACCACGACATTCCCAAGAGTCTCGAAGGATATTACCAGGAAACCGGTCGCGCCGGCCGCGACGGCGGCGAAGGAAATTGCCTGGTGTTTTACAGCTACGACGATATCCAGAAACTGGAGAAGTTTATGAAAGGCAAGCCCGTGGCCGAACAGGAAATTGGTAAACAACTCCTGCTCGAAACCGTGGCTTACGCTGAAACGTCGATGTGCCGCCGCAAAGTACTGCTGCATTATTTCGGTGAAGACTACAAGGAAGAAAACTGCAACGGCATGTGTGATAACTGCCGTCATCCCAAAACCAAAGTAAATGCCACCGAAGACGTGGCGCTGGTACTGGAAACGGTAAAAGCAGTGAAGGAAAAATTCAAAGCCAAACACATTGAGCAGATGCTGCTGGGCGTGGTTACGGCCACGGTAAAATCATACAAGCACAATGAACTCGAAGAGTTTGGCAAAGGGGTGGAAGAAGGCAAGGATGAAACTTGGTGGAATGCGGTTATCCGCACTGCCGTTGTAGAAAACCTGCTCAGCAAAGACATCGAAAACTACGGCCTGCTCAAACTTACCAAAGCCGGTAAAGCATTTATTGAGAAGCCTTACGAGATCATGGTTTCACGTGATCACTCTTACGAAGATACCGAAACTGATGATGAAGATATCGTAACTGCGGGTGGTAAACAAAGTGGCGGCGGAGCCGATACACAGCTTTACACGATGCTTAAAGATCTGTGCCGCACCATTGCCCGTCAGAAAAATCTGCCCCCTTACGTGGTGTTTCAGGAAACCTCGCTTGAGGAAATGGCTATACAGTATCCCACCTGTATGGATGAACTTATGCGCATTACAGGCGTAGGATCAGGAAAGGCCGCCAAATTTGGCAAACCGTTTATCGACCTTATTGCCAAGTATGTGGAGGAAAATGAAATTGAGCGTCCGCAGGATCTGGTGGTAAAGTCAATCGTAAACAAATCAGGCCTCAAGGTGCATATTATTCAAAGCATCGACCGTAAGCTTGATCTGGTGGACGTGGCCGAGGCCAAAGGGTTGAAAATTGAAGATGTAATTTCAGAAATCGAAAGCATTGTTCATTCCGGTACGCGGGTAAACATCAACTATTACATCGATCAGACCATTGACAGCGAGAAACAGGAAGAAATTGTAGATTACTTCCGTGAATCGGATTCCGATTCCATCGCCGAAGCCTTGAAAGAACTTGGAGAAGGAGATTTTTCGGAAGAAGAAATCCGGCTTGTGCGTATCAAGTTTCTTTCTGAATTCGGAAACTAAACAGTATTATTTTCAATGAAGAGAGGCTGCCCGTAACAGGCAGCCTCTCTTTATTACAAGGCGATTACTCCGGTTTTCAGGCAGAAAGCAGATCAGTTTGATGTAAAACGGGTTTATTGATGCGTGAGTTATGCCGCATCGGCACCCAACTCACGAAAACGTTTCCATTCGTAATAATGAAGCAGTGAGGCTTTGTGTGCAAACTCGCTGCGGAGTTTTTCATTGAGTTCGGGATGGGCTGTTTGTTGTGCGCAAAAAAGTGCGAGGAGGCGTTCGGTAGTTTCCAGTTGTAAAAGAGTAATACTTGAACGGATACTTTTACTGATACGCTCCGCAATAACGGGAATTTGTGACGTGTCCATGCCAGAAGGGTTTAATATTATGCATACGAATAATGAACTACTTGCAGAATATGTGCCAATATTTAATACAGAATATACAACAAACGCCGCCCGATGTCAAGTTATTGTTTGTATGTGGCGGAATGTCAGATTGATACGCATGCCCTGGGCTGTGCTGCTTTTGGGCAAACAATGTTGCCAGTGCGCCTGTGTGGGGCCGTGCATGAGCAGTAAACTGCCGTGTTGGAGGTGAATGGTGTGTTTGATTTGCAGGTTTTGTTTGTGGCGGAGCAGAAAACGCCGTGTTTGGCCCAGGCTGAGTGAGGCAATAACCGGGTCAGGACCGAGTTCGGCTTCATTGTCGCTGTGCCAGCCCATGCTGTCGTTGCCGTTGCGGTAGAGGTTGCAGAGCACACTGTTGAAGGTGTGTCCGGTTTCTGTTTGCAGGCGTGCGCGGAGTTGTTCGAGGGCGGGTGTAAACGGCAGCGGATCGTGGCGCAGGCCGCTGTAGGTGTATGCCGCGCCTTTGTCGCCGTACCATGCGGTGAGGCGGGGTTGCATCACCATTTTGCCAAACATGCGTATGGGCTGTTGCTGCCAGTGCAGCGATTGGTGCAGAAGTTGCAGCAGCGCATCGGCTTCGGGCGGCGACAGCCAGCCGGGTGTGTAGCTCAGCGCGGCATCGTGAAGGTGAAGGGTTGAATGTTCGTGAAACATTTTATTACCTTCATAACGTCTGATATGAAAAAAAGTTTGCTTCTTCTTTTTTGCATCACCTGCACGGCTCATTTTCTTGAGGCGCAACCTGTGCGGAGTTTTGGCGGGGCATCGGGGCCCGAATTGCGCTGGGCAATGTTTCACCCTCAGGCATCACGCCATGCCTATGAAAGCGCACAGCGCGCACGCGCCGCTACCGATTCTTTACAGAAAGCCGGTGTGCTTACTGATGGAAACGGCGGACAGCTTGATGCGTTCAGACATGCTTACTGGATGGCCTTGTGTGTGCAGGAAATTACACCGCAAAAAGCGGAGGCGCTGGGCAAGGCACACGAAAAATCAAACTACCGCCAGTTCAAACGCGGTCGCTTCGAAGACGGTGTTCAACCCGATTCTATGGCCTGCGAAATGGACTTGTTCAACAACAGTACCGGTATTGCCATTGGCCTGGCTTATAAGTTTGATCAGCAAAAAAATAAATCTCCGCTTATTAACCGTGTTATTGCAGCCATAAAATCCGGACAGTTGCGCATACTCCGTAAAGATGCAGCCGGGAATTATTTAACCTGCAGCGGCGTAGTAATTGATATGGTCAGCCATAAAGGGAAATGGAATATCCCCAAATGTCTGGTAAAGTCGGATAACACTCCCTGAATCAATTTGAAATAGATATTCCTATTAAAGAAGTAGGTAAATATAAATTATTAAACACCGTAGAATAGTCTGATTGAATTTTTCATTTTACCAATGATTACAAGTGGCTCAGCGAATAATAACATAAATACTTCAATTTGCTCACCGAAGAATAATCTTATCCTGTATTGATTCAATGATTATTTTGGGAATACATTTACGTATGTACCCCTTTAAACATCAGTCCTCAAAATTTATTGCCGCATTGCTTGGTAGCTTGTGCTGTCTTGCTTTGCAGGCGCAGGTAAGCTTGTATTCGTTTTCCGAAACAGCCGCCACTTATACTGCTGTTTCGGGAACAGTAATACACGCTGCCGGGTGGAATGATCCTGCGCCGGTGAGTGTGCCTATACCATTTACATTTACGTTTAACAGTGTGGGTTATACTTCGTGCAGTGTAAACGGAAACGGGTATATCACTTTTGGAGCTACTGTTTCTGCGGCAGCGGGAACAACGCCTGTTTCTGTCGCAACGGGATACAATGGTGCCGTTTCTGCGATGGGGATTGATCTCATCAGCAACAGTTCTGTTATCGAATATGCCACCACCGGCATTGCTCCCAACCGTGTTTTTGTGGTTCAGTGGAGTAATTGCAGGAGGGTGGCCGATAACAATGCCGGTGCCGACTGGAATTTTCAG
Organism: Bacteroidota bacterium; assembly: GCA_020402865.1. NCBI lineage: Bacteria > Pseudomonadati > Bacteroidota > Bacteroidota bacterium. The sequence continues at coordinate 105,629 of JADBYT010000024.1, forward strand.
ATCCGGCTGCTGGAAACCAGCAATGTAATTCAGGTGCGCTATGGCACATGCGGGGCAACCAATGCCACCAATACCATTGTTTCCCAAATTGGTTTGCGCGGTGCCACAAATGCCGACTTCAACAACCGCCGCAAAACCACAGCTTCCTCCTGGGCACTCACCACCACTGCCGGCACACTGAATACACATACCGTACTAAGTCGCAGCACGGCTCTGCCGCCTTCGGGGCGTACTTTCATCTGGACACCCTCGTTAATTACCAATTCCTGCGACCCGAACGGGAATGTGATTATTTATTCAAACTACGATGGCGGCATACTCAACATCAATGTCGATCAGAATATTCCCAATCTGAAAATAGGCGTGTGTACGTATGAAGGTGTAACGATAAACATTTCCGGCACATTTGCAGCAAATGTAACCGAGGTGCGCTACGTGGGCTTCAACGGCGCCAATGCACATTGCAGCGGTGTAATCAATACCAGTATAAATGGGGCACCGGCAGCTGTTACTTCTGTAAGTTTTTATCCTTCAGCCACCATGACCGATCCAAATGGCAGCAGTAATATGGTTTGTGGTTACAGCTGCAGCACCGGCAATCAGGGCGGATGTAATACCGCCGGGCAAATTGCACACTATTTCCTTACGCAGTTTGGCGGTACATTGCGTTATCATTTTACCCAATACGGTTGCTGGGCCAGTTCCTATCTGGTAAGCAGTGGCGGCAATTGTTGCTTTGTCAATCAGGTATTGCCCGTTGAACTTAACTATTTCACTGCTGTATGCGATGTAAACGGCAATGCACAACTCGTATGGGAAACCGCTACCGAAACCAACAATCATTATTTTACCCTTGAACGTTCCGACGATGGCAGCCGGTTTTATACGCTTGCCACATTAAACGGAGCCGGCAACAGTTCGTCGCCCAGCCACTATTCATTTACTGATCAAAGCGAACATCCGGCAGTGGTTTACTATCGCTTACGCCAGACCGATTATAACGGAGCTTCAGCACTTTTTCCGGTGCGTGTATTTAATCGTGAATCGTGTATGGATCAGGCCAATGAAGTGAGTGTATTTCCGAATCCGGCTTTACACAGGCTGGTACTTCAATGGAACAATGAAGAAGAATCACCATACACAATTGAAGTGCGTGATCTTCTGGGAAGGGTAATGCTTACTCAGTATTTCACTCCTCAAACGGTATCGGCTTTAGTTGTGCTGCAAATTGATGATCTTCCGCAGGGCACATACATTGTTTCTCTTTACGATGAGGAATTCGGAAAGCACCGGCATGTGCATTTCGTGAAGCAGTAGGGAAGAGGATTTGCATAAAATCAGGGCATTTCTAACTTTGCCTTCATCATGGCATAATCGTTGCCCTGAAACGTGCCGATGAAAACACTTTTCTGCTTCATTCTCTTCACTTTTTGCTCAACCGTGCTGCCTGCACAGTTTGGTTTACCGCCCGGTTTTGATATTAAAGCCTTCCAGCAAACCGAGCGTGATGTGATCTGGATGCTTGAATGCGATACCGCGCAGCAACTGGTAGAACAGGCCGACGCATCAGTGGCCGGACAAACACTTATTTGCATTCAAAATACAAAAAACACCGGCTGGCAGGTATTTGCCGGAAAACTCGATTCAAACGGACTGTTCAAACAGGTACGCTATACTGTTTCCGAAAAAGGAAAAGTAGAAAAGCAAACCCGCACCGGCGATACCACACAGTGTGATGCCATGGCCCGCGCACTCTGGCATGCAAAACAACTTAGCCAGAAGTATCACCGGCCCGAAGCCAAACGTTTTTACGTGCGCGCTAATACAGATCTTTCTATTCAGGTTAATGCATTTACCGAAATGCAATCACCCGCACGTATTGAATACGACGACGAATGTAACTGGTGGTTTTCGGCCGACGGCACAAAACTGGTTACATCAAAAATTATCCGCCATGGCATTGTTGCTGACGATATTCAGAACGGGTTACCTCGTTTTCAAACAAAAGAAAAAATGCCCACTGCGGGAATAATGTATAATATTTACAAATTCCGTTTCCCGATTGCTGAGGTGGAATATCGGAATGGTATCAGCACCTGTCATTACAAAGCCAGTGAATTACTGCGCACATGGGAACATGTGGCAAAAGAGAAAAAGAAGTAAGCCGGGATAATTATTTCCTGAACGGGAATAATTACGTTCTTAATCCCAAAGCCTTGAGCACGTTTCGGCCTTCATCGTGTATTTCCCATGCCAGTATGGCGCGATCGTCGCCTGTGGAAATGAGCAGATCGTGATAGTTGCTCCACAACAGGCGGTTTACCGAATTGTGGTGGCCGTTAAAACGTTCGCGGTTAAGACGTACAATAATATTACGCGTAGCGGGATCCCAGATTTTAACTGTTTTATCGCGGCTGCCGGTGGCAAAGTAATTTCCCTCGGGCGACCATACAATGCTGTAAATGGCGTAGTTGTGGGCCGGAATGGATTCGATGCGGTTGTAATTTTCATCCCACACATTCAGGTGTGCATCTTTTCCGCCCGAAAGCAGGAAACTTCCGTCGGGCGACCAGCTCACACAATTTGCCGACTGGGCATGCGCTTCGAAGCAGGCAATTTCGGTTACTGCAGGCAGCTCGAAAATGCGCACGTTACCATCGCCCGAAGCCACCGCCAGCAAATTGCCGTTTGGATGCAGCGCAAGGCCGCGTACTTTGCCGGTGCAGAGTTTGCGGATTTTCAGCAACTCAAGTGTATCAGTATCGCCCACGGCCAGCTGCCCGTCGGCACCGGCCGAAAAAAACAGGCCATGAGCAGGCGCCACCAGCAGGTCGAACACGGCGGCCGCATGCAGTTGCAAAATTTTAATCTCGCTTCGCTTTATCGTATCAATAAAATGTATGCTGCCTGCACCTGTTCCGGCCAGCAGCACGTTTTGCGGCTGAAGATGCAGCAAACTGTACACCGGCGCAGGCAGCTGGGCCGTAAATCCGCCCTGGTGCCCGGTTTCAAGATCCCAGGAAGCGATAAATCTGTCGCTGCTTCCGCTAAGGATCTGATTGTGTGTAAACCCTTGAGCCAGTGCATATACTGCGCCACTATGGCCGGTAAGGGCATGCCGTTTGCGAATCACCGGTTCACTCATACTGCAAAGATGGAGGGTTTTGCGTAAATTCGCGGAAGAGATTTTCATTCATTCACATTAAACTGCGCATTAGTATGAGCAACGCAGCCGTCAGCCCGGCAGTATCGGTTTCTGCCGCCGAAAAAAATTTCAGAGACATTGTGCTTAATGATTACCGCATTGCCTTTGAAAGCCGCGAAACCAGCCTTACCGGCCGTAAAGAAGTACTTACCGGTAAAGCCAAATTCGGAATTTTTGGCGACGGGAAAGAACTTGCTCAGATTGCCATGGCCAAAGTTTTCCGCAACGGCGATTTCCGTTCGGGCTACTACCGCGACCAGACCTTTATGCTGGCCACCGGCAATCTTACCGTGCAGCAGTGGTTTGCACAACTCTACGCGCATACCGATGTGGAAGCCGAACCTTCTTCGGCAGGCCGACAAATGAACGGACACTACGCCACCCGTAGCATCAATGCCGACGGGTCGTGGAAGAATCTCATGCAGATCAAGAATTCATCGTCCGATATTTCACCCACTGCAGGGCAAATGCTCCGTCTGGTGGGGCTGGCGCTGGCATCAAAACATTACCGTCACAACGAATTGCTGCACGCTTCGCAATACAGCATTTTCTCTGATAAAGGAAACGAAATAGCATTCGGTACTATTGGTGATGCTTCTACATCAGAAGGGCATTTCTGGGAAGCCATGAATGCGGCCGGTGTGCAACAGATTCCGATGCTCGTTTCGGTGTGGGATGATGGTTACGGAATTTCGGTTTCCAAAAAATACCAAACCACCAAAGAAAGTATTTCCGAAGCACTTGCCGGTTTTCAGCGAACAGCCGATACACCCGGTTTTGAAATTTTCAAAACACGTGGCTGGGATTATCCGCACCTTGTGGAAACCTACGAGAAAGCTGCCAAAGTTTGCCGCGAAGAGCACGTACCCGTTCTTATTCACGTGGAGCAGGTGTGCCAGCCGCAAGGGCACTCTACTTCAGGCTCGCACGAGCGTTACAAAACGCCGGAGCGTTTGCAGTGGGAGAAAGATTTCGATTGCATTTTGCGGTTCCGCAACTGGATTATCAGCAACAGTGTAGCTACTGCCGAGGAGCTTGATAATATTGAAAAGTCGGCCAAAGAAGCCGTGCGTAATGCGCGACGCGCAGCCTGGGAAGCGTTTACCACACCCATATCGGCCGAAGTAAAAGAAGTGCTCAGCCTGCTTGATGCACTTGCTGCTGAAAGCGCAAACGGCGTATTCATCACCAAACTGCGCAACACGCTTGCCGAAACAACCGACCCTATTCGCCGCGATATTTTTGTAACTGCACGCGGTGCGCTGCGCTATGTGCGCAACGAAAACATCCCTTCCCGCACACGCCTTGCCGGATGGGTAAAACAGCAAACGGCTGTCAACTTTACACGTTACAGCTCCACACTTACCAGCGAAACCGCCGGCGCGGCCGCACAGCTTACACCTGTGCCTGTACACTACGGCAGTGAGGAAAAGCAGCTTAACGGCTACGAAATTCTCCGCGATAACTTCGACGCTATTCTGAAGAAATATCCCGAAGTGTGCATCTTCGGCGAAGATGCCGGTGGAATTGGCGGTGTAAACCAGAGTCTCGAAGGCCTGCAGAAAAAATACGGCACCATTCGCGTGTTCGATACAGGTATCCGCGAAGCCACCATCCTCGGTCAGGCTATCGGTATGGCCATGCGCGGTCTTCGGCCGATTGCCGAAATTCAGTACCTCGATTATCTGCTCTATGCACTGCAGGCCATCAGCGATGATCTTGCAACTGTGCAGTGGCGCACGATGGGCGGACAAAAAGCGCCCGTAATTATCAGCACGCGCGGGCATCGCCTCGAAGGTGTGTGGCACTCCGGCTCGCCCATGGGTATGATTATTCATGCCGTGCGTGGTGTGCATGTGTGTGTGCCGCGCAACATGACGCAGGCCGCAGGTTTCTACAACACACTGCTGCGCGGCGACGATCCGGGCCTTGTGGTGGAGCCGCTCAACTCGTACCGCCTCAAGGAACGCATGCCCGAAAACATGGGTGAGTTCTGTGTACCGCTCGGCCAGCCCGAAACGCTGCGCGAAGGAACTGATGTGACGCTGGTAAGCTACGGCCCCACGCTGCGTCTGGCCATGGAAGCTGCCAGCCAGCTCCAGCAGGCTGATATTAGTGTGGAAGTAATTGACGTGCAAACACTGCTGCCTTTTGATGCCAACCACCGCATCGCCGAATCATTGAAAAAGACAAACCGCCTGCTGGTGGTTGACGAAGATGTACCCGGCGGCGCAAGCGCATTCATCCTGCAACAGATTATGGAAGTACAGGGCGGTTTCCGCTGGCTCGACAGTAATCCGCGCACACTGGCTGCTAAGGAGCATCGTCCGGCATACGGCTCAGACGGCGATTATTTCAGCAAGCCTTCTGCCGAAGATATTTACGAAACTGTATATGAAATGATGCACGAAGCAAATCCTGCCAAGTGGCCTTCGTTGTATTAAACAATACAAATAATTAAAAAAGAGTCGCCGGATGAACGGCGACTCTTTTTGTAAAATCAACTTTCAAATTCAACGCATTGAAACGTATCACAGAATCCGAGTCGAATTACCACAACCTTGAGCAGCAAAGTCTGCACGAACTTCTTCACCACATCAACCACGAAGATCAAACCGTGCCGCATGCTGTGGCGGCAGCAATACCGCAAATTGAAGCATTAACGGCTCAGGTGGTGGCAAAACTGAAAGCCGGCGGACGTTTGTTTTACATGGGAGCAGGTACCAGCGGACGATTGGGTATTGTGGATGCATCGGAATGCCCGCCTACGTTTGGTGTGGAGCATGGGCTTGTAATCGGCCTTATTGCAGGCGGTGATAAAGCCATACGCAAAGCCGTGGAGTTTGCCGAAGACGACCGCAACCAGGGCTGGCTTGATTTGAAGGAATATATAATTAGCAATAAGGATGTGGTGATTGGCATTGCTGCATCGGGTACTACACCGTATGTAATTGGTGCGCTCGAAAAATGCAATGCCGAAGGAATTACCACCGGCTGCATTACCTGCAATCCCGATAGCCCGCTTGCTGCGGTGGCGCAGTTTCCGGTGGTGGCTGTAGTGGGGCCTGAGTTTGTGACCGGCAGCACCCGCATGAAATCCGGTACAGCACAAAAGCTGATACTGAATATGATTTCTACTGCCACTATGATTCAGCTTGGCCGCGTAAAAGGCAACCGTATGGTGGATATGCAGCTGAGTAATAACAAACTCATCGACCGTGGTGTACGCATGGTTATTGAGGCTACAGGGCTTGAGTATGAAGCCGCTGCAAAGCTGTTGCAGGATGAAGGCAGTGTGCGCAAGGCGGTGGAGCGGTTTGCGCGTGAAACCGGGAAGTAGAAGCTTTCACTACGTATAAAGAAAAACTCCGGCACAGAATTTCTGTGCCGGAGTTTTTTGTGGTGAAGCAAAATTAAACCACCGCAGGTTTTCTGAACTTGTTGCGGTTTCTGTTTCGGCTGCGTTTTTTGCCCGGATTACTTTCGCCGTGTTGTTGGGGCTTTTGTGCGCGGGGCTGCTGCTGCGATTGCGGTGAAGAAGCATCGTTGCGTGAGATGCGATTGCGGTTTCCGCCGTTGCTTTGTCCGTTGCCCGAATTGCTGCCCGGCTTTTTGCCAAAGCGCGGTGCTTTGCGGTCGCGGCCTTGTGCCCAGGCGTGTTTGGCTGCGGGTTTGGCCGAAGGAACATCCACTCCGCCCACTTCGGGTGTGGGGCGCAGGGCAATTTTTTCTTTGCCCACCAGTTTGCGGATGTCGGTGAGGTAATCCTTCTCTTCGTCGGAGCAGAACGAAATGGCTTTGCCGTTTGTGCCTGCGCGGCCGGTGCGGCCAATGCGGTGTACGTAGGTTTCGGCTACTTCGGGAAGATCGTAATTGATTACCCAGGTAAGCTCGTCAATGTCGATGCCGCGTGCGGCAATGTCGGTGGCCACAAGCACACGCACGGTGCTTTTCTTGAAGCCGTCGAGTGCGCGTTCGCGTGCGCCCTGCGATTTATCGCCGTGTATGGCGGCTGCCGTAATGCCTGCGCGGGTAAGTACGCGTGCAATACGATCGGAGCCGTGCTTGGTGCGCGAGAAAACGAGCACACGTTCATGCACTTCGGTGCTGAGCAGGTGCAGCAGCAGTTTGGGCTTATCGGCTTTCGGAATGTAGAAGAATGATTGCTGCACGGTTTCGGCCGGAGCGGAAACTGCGGCCACGCGCACGTGAACCGGATTGCGAAGCAGCGCAGAGGAGAGCTTGATGATTTCGTCGGGCGCAGTGGCCGAGAAGAAAAGTGTTTGCCGTTGTGCGGGCAGCTTGGGCAGAATGCGGCGAATATCATGAATAAAGCCCATGTCGAGCATACGATCCACTTCGTCGAGCACGAGATAGCGGATGGTATCCAGCTTGAGCAGGCCCTGATTCATAAGGTCGAGTAAACGACCGGGAGTAGCTACAAGCACATCCACGCCGCGTCGCAGTGCTTCTTCCTGGGGCTTTTGCGAAACACCGCCAAAAATTACGGCAGTGCGCAGGCCTACACCTTTGCCATACACGATAAAACTTTCGTTTATCTGCGAAGCAAGTTCGCGTGTGGGGGCAAGCACCAGAATAACCGGCTTGCGGTGCGATGGATGTTGCGGTGATTCGCCGCTTACAAGCTGAATGAGCGGCAAAGCGAATGCAGCCGTTTTACCGGTACCGGTTTGCGCCATGCCAAAAACATCGCTGCGCTTTAATACGTGAGGAATTGCCTGTTGCTGAATAGGCGTAGGTTGTACATAACCTTCATTAAGAAGATTCTGCACGAGCTGTTCGTTCAGCCCGAGATCCTGAAATTGCATTTTCAATAAAATTTTGGTTGCCCCGTGCGTCGTTTCGTTTGGCAGTGTATAACTAGAAATGATTTCGTGGACGCGAGGCTGTTGATTTACCGTGAGGCAGAGATAAACAGAAACGATAATGATGAAATCAGATGCAAAGATATGAATTAGCGGCTGATATTAGTATTGAATTGCCGGAAATTATGCAAAATTGGTTTGCAAGGTTTTTCATTACTTCTATGAAATGGGTTTTCTTTTACTAACTTGAATTCACTAAACTCCTTAATCCATGAAATGTTTATCCCTTTTTTTTATTCTGTTGATTGTTTCATTTTCAGCCTTTTCACAAAACTGGGCCCCCTTAACAATTAATGATACATTTCATTATCGACTAGACGGGGAGCAGGTAATTTCTGTTACTTTTTTTGTTCAGAATTATTCTACTAATAATGGCGATACCACATTTACATTTAATCAGATCGGGCAGGATAGCGGTATTTATCGCCCTGTTGGGCCGATTAACTGTCAAACCTGTTACGGGCTGCTCAATCAGCCGCAGGCAATTTGTGGTTACAGTATGCTCAAATCAACAGCCGGAATCTGTCAAATAAATACAGGCACCAGCGTAAATGAAATTCATACACTTGGCAGTACTGGAAACTCATGGATGTTTAATGCCAGTTCAAATACTGCCGCACAAATTATTGCCGAATATACCGGAACGGTGCTCGGTCAGCCTGATTCACTTAAATTTGCGCTGTTGAGTACAGGCGATTCGCTGATCTGGTCCAAGCACCACGGTATTGTACAATGGCCCACCGGCAACGGAATTTATTACCGAATAGCCGGTATTCAAAACCGGAATACCGGTGATAAACCACCGGGTGTAAAAGATTTTTTTGATTTTCAGCCCGGTGATATGTTTGAGTATGTTTCCGAGCATCACGAAACGTTTCAGAAGTACGACTATCACCGCACTAAAATTACAATCAATTCGAGAACAGATAGTGGAAGCAGCATTACTTATACTTATTCAGGTGCACACACGGCCATGAATTATGATTATCTGAATAATCCTCCCGGAAATGCTACAAGTTATTTATTCACTCCTGTTAGCGGGTCATTCACGATTACCGATTCAGCAAATCATGCAGCCAATGGTTATCATCATCAAATGGTGAGTTTAAATGCCGCATTTATGAACACTGTTCACATGCTCGATGGCAATTCAGTTTTATTTACAAATGAAGTCTGGTATGAAACCCGCCACTTTATTGATTCGTTGGGGAACTATGGTGTCGTAATTGGCGGGAATGATCCGGTTGACAGCTCCACATATACATTTTGGGGAACAATGGGGGCAAAAAATCTCTCCAGTGGATCGGATACCACATATATGGTTTATGACGGAATTAATATGTACCCTTCGTTCACGCATACAGGAAGTGCCTATGTAGCAGGTTTAGGTATGGTACGTGCTTCATTCCGCACAGTGGGCTATCCTGACGGGTTTATATATAGCGAAAAACTAGTGGCTTACCGTAAGGGAAATGATACGGTAGGCGTATTTACGCCCGATGCAATACTGTTAGGGCTTTCAACAGATGAAGTTTTACCCGGGCTTGTGATTTATCCGAATCCGGCTTCTGATTATCTTCATATCGAAACTAAAGGAGCTTTTGTAAATTTGGTTTGTGTTTATGATGCAACAGGCCGGCTAGTTCTTCGTCATGCAAATGATGGTTTACAATGCGTGGTAAATGCACAGACGCTTAATGAAGGGATTTATTATGTGGAAGTATTTACTGAAAAAGGAAAGATTCGGGAAAAGCTGTTCGTTCACAGATAATAGTGAAACAAGTTGTTATGTCAGGTTATTAGTCTGTTCAAAAAAAGCTGGGTTTGCGAACTGTCTGCTTTGTATTATTTCCTTATTGTTTTCAGTAATACTACACGCACAAAATCCTAATCTCATTCCCAATCCCGGTTTTGAAGATTACTTAGGTTTCCCTGATAAAAAAAATCCTGCGAAATACTGTATCTCACAATGGTCGGTGCCTTATCAGGCCGGTGCTGGTGATTATTACCACACGAAGGCAAATCCCGGTCAGCGTCCGGAAGACAATAAATACGGTTCACAAAAACCGTTTGACGGTGAGGCTATGACGGCCATCTGTAATTATCCCGGTTTCCGCGAGTTTCTGCAAACAAAACTTACACGAACGTTATCGCGCGACAGTGTGTATCAGTTTACCGTTCGTATCAGTTGTGCGGATGGAATGAAACCGGGAGATGTGCTTACTGATTTTGGCGTTGTTTTTTTGCCGGCTGAAGTGGATGAATTTGACGGCGAACCCTTGCTCAGGGAACCGCCGGCCATGTATTGGCGCAATGAAAACGGATTTGCAGACAAAGAAAACTGGATTGAATTAAAACAAACCTATAAGGCAAAAGGGAATGAACGTGTTTTGTTATTTGGTTCGTTTCACTGGAAAGATTCGCTTAGCGGAAAAGTATATGGAAACGTGAATTATAAGCGTTATACACATTATTACATTGACGGATTTGAACTCCGAAAAATTACACAGGTGAAAGCGCAAACAAAAGATGATGAAAAATTGTTTGTGAATACTGATTTGCTTGTGCTCCGTAATTTGCTTTTTGCCACCGCCAGCGACAGACTTGACACAAACTCAACTGCCGAACTGGATGTGCTTGCCACCTATTTGCTCCGCCATCCGGAGAAAAAAATACGCATCACCGGTCATACCGACAGTGAAGGTGATTCGACGGCAAACATGTGGCTGAGTTTAGCACGTGCAGCAAGCGTGAAACATTATTTAGTACAAAAAGGGATTTCTGCTGTACGCCTGCAAACTGCGGGCAAAGGAGAAAATGAACCGTTAATACAAAACACCACGCCCGAAGGACGGCAGCAAAACCGCCGTGTGGAAATACGACTATTGAAAGACTGATGCATACAATTGAACCTTACTTCAACTGGCGGCACGAGTACATGGCCGAAGACGATGAGCGTTCGCCTTTTTACGGCCGCGAATACAGTGAGTTTGAATTCACCAATCAGATTTACAATTACCTGCTGCATCCGCAGTGGGACGAGTTCGGCTCAACCACGTTATTTATGAAAATTCTTTTTGTGGATTACGATGAACGTTATTGTATCATTGAACTGATCGGCGAATGGAATGATGCGCTTTACAACGATATTATGACTTTAAAGCGCGATGTGGTTGAGTCAATTATGTTTGAAGGCGTCGATAAATTTATTTTCATTGGTGAAAACGTACTCAACTTTCATTATTCCGATGATAGTTATTACGAAGAATGGTTTGAGGAAGTGGACGAAGGCTGGATTGTATTTCTCAATTTCCGTGAGCATGTGCTTACCGAGATGAAACGTGCCCGCCTCGACTGGTACATTCATTGGGGCGGTGCATTGAATGAAATGAGCTGGCGGCCGCTTAAGCCGAGGCAGTTATTTAAAGCTGTGGAACGCGAGGTACATACGCGCCTGGGTTAATTCTTCTTACTTACAATTTCAATCTGCATCGAAATTGTTTCTCCCTGTTCGTCCACAACCGTAAGCGTGTGTACACCTTCTGCGGGAGCTGAGGCAAACTGGTGTATGTCTTTTGTTTCGCCGAGATATTCTTCGTCGAGATGCCAGAATACTTTTGTGCCGGGGCGGCGGTGTGCAATTTCAAAAACTACTTTTCCCGGCCTGCCGTTTAATTCGGTAGGGATAAACAGCCGTGGTTCATCGCGCGGATACACGAACTCCATGGCCCGGGTATTACCTGATCCGCTTATGCAGTCGGCCCGGAGCGGAGGCAGGGCGCGGTATCCTGGATTTTTTGTTTTGTAATAAAATTCCATCGAGGGCGGCAGCACAAACCACGGCACATGCTGCATATTACCCGGCGATTCACAATCGCTGGTTACGCGGTACTCACCGGTACTGTTTAAATGTACGGTACGATGATACGGGCATGGCGCGCTTTTAAGTCCGGCTTTGGGTACGCGCATTTTTTGTTTGGGGCAAATGTCAAGGGCCCGGTGTCCGCTTTCGTTACACACTTCAATTTCCTGCATATCGTTAAGCGGAGCAGTAAACCAATCGCCGGTAGGCAGCATGGCAAAAATATCGAACATAACTGGCGCCGCGGTTGCAATGCCGGTGAGGCCCGGGCGTCCTTCACCATCCGCATTTCCGGCCCATACGGCCACTACGTAGCGGGGCGTTACACCTATTGCCCAGCCATCGCGGAAACCAAAGCTGGTACCGGTTTTCCATGCCACACGTTTTGACGAACTGAACTGCGTCCATGCAGCTTCATCATCAGGCCGTGTAAGTTCCGACATGGCTTCAAACGTAAACCAGGTTGCTGCCGGATCAAACGGTGCGCGTGCCTGTGTATTGCGCAACAACGAGTCTTCGGCAATTTCATTGTGCATGTAATTGGCCGCATGAAAATCGGCGCGGAGATTTTTGCCGGTACGTGTATAATGGTTGAGATTTCGCGCCATTGAGGCATACGTTCCTGCAAGATCCCAAAGCTTTCCTTCTGCGCCGCCGAGTATGAGCGACAGGCCGTAATCATCGGGCGTTCGTGTAATTGTACTCAGTCCGGCGCGGCGCAGCAGCGTATGAAAGCGTTCTACGCGATATTGTTTCAGCATACGCACGGCGGGCACATTGAGTGAGCGTGCAAGCGCACGGTGTGCAGGCACGGCTCCGTCGTAAGTGCGGTTGAAGTTTTCGGGCGAGTAGCCGGAGAGATCAGTAGGAATATCGGGCACAAGTGTATTGGGCAACAGCTCGCCGTCGGTAAGCATGGCGGCGTAGAGATAGGGTTTGAGTATGCTGCCCGTGCTGCGTGGCGCGGTAATTACATCCACATCGTTTCCATATTCATCGCCGCTGAGTTCGGTGGTAAGCGGAGCGGGCGAATTGCCTGCGTAGGCGAGTACGTTGCCGGTTTCCACATCGAGCACAAGTGCGGCGCAGTTGTGAATTTCGTTGGTGCGAAGTGTGCGCGCATGCCTGGCCACAATGCCGTTTACACGATCCTGCAGGTTGTAATCGAGTGTGGAATGAATGATTTGTCCGTTCCGTCCTTCTGCGGCTGCACGCTGTAGCAGGTGCGGGGCAAGGCGCGGAAGCGGGTAGGGTGCACCGGGCAGCGGCTCGTGTTTGGCAAGGTCGCATGTGCTGCGGTCGATGATACCAGCCGTGCAGAGCCGTTCGAGCAGGCGGTCGCGTTTGTCTTTGAGGCGTTGCTGGTTTTTGCCGGGATAGATGAGTGAGGGGCTGTTGGGCAGCACGGCCAGCGTAGCCGATTCGGCCCAGGAGAGTTGTTCGGGTGTGCGGCCAAAGTAGCGCCAGGCGGCGGCATCAATGCCCACCACGTTGCTGCCAAAAGGTGCATGTGAGGCGTAGAGTGCAAGGATTTCGTCTTTGCTGTAACGCAATTCAAGCCGTGTGGCCAGCACAATTTCAATACTTTTTTGCCAGAGGTTGCGCGGCGGATTGCCACGCGCCATGCGAATGACCTGCATGGTAATGGTGCTGCCACCGCTTATTACACGCTTTCCGCCAATGTTTTGCTGCAACGCCCGCGCCAGCGCCAACGGATTAACACCCGGATGCTGGCGGAAATTGCGGTCTTCAAACTGAATGAGGCATTGCGAAAATTTTTCGGGAGCCTTTTCCCGCGCCGGAAACCGCCATTGTCCGTCGGCTGCAATTCGCGCACCAAGCAACTGCCCGTCGGCCGATAAAATAACTGTGCTCGACGGAGCTTCAAACAAGTTGCGTGGAAGGCAAAACGCATATACACCACAAAGAACAGTAAGAACGAGCACATGCCTTCCGCGCTTTGTACGCAGAAAAGCCATTGTTTTTTGCAGTGCCGGTTTCAGCTTTTCGTTCATGTGTGTGCGCATACTACTCACATCACAAAGATAGGATTGCGCGGTGAACGAGAAGTGGAAGGCTGATTTGTGTGGGGAGGTTTGAATAAGTGAGAATTTCCGGCAAATTACTGTGCACATTTAATCAGCCTGCCTGTGTATATACGTCCGTTCTGGTTAAGCTGCCAGAAATACATCCCTGCTGGCAATTCACGAACTGAGAATTCCGAATTATTCTGAACGGTTTCACTCATCACCGTTTTACCCGAAATAGCATACATCGTGAATATACTTCCCGGAAATACTGGTTTGCTGAAAGAAATGACCTCAACAGCCGGATTTGGAAAAACACTTATCCGTTCTTCAATTTCCGTTTCATTCAATCCAATTATGAGGCAGTTACTGGTGATATTCAGATTTAGTGGTGTGGATACAAATGACACGGCAGCCTGATTAAAATTGCATGGAATAAACATTTCGATGACCGCTGAATCAATTAAGTTAGCCGATTGAAAGGAGAGTGAAACAGGATTTATCGCACACCCGGAGATCGGAAGTGCTGAGCTGGCCGGAAGTGTTTTTATTAATCGCTGTGCGAAATTATTTCCTGACGGTGTTTTACCATAGCAGGTAAAACTTCCGTCGGCATTGCGGTAAAAATCTTTAGGTTCAAATCCTGTACCACTAGCTATTTCTATAGCATTGGTTGAATTAGCTGACCAGTCTGTAATTACCGTTTTATCTGCGGCAGAATTGTAGGTAAGTGAAATCAACTGTCCGTTTTCATTTATAAGTTTTACAGACATCAGCGAGTCTATGCGATTTCCACTTTGAAACGTACCCGCACTGTCGTAAACATATAATGTTGTTTTATTTCCGGTTTCATTCATAAGCAGTGCATTCACTGATCCGTTAGTATGAAATACAAAGTCTGTAAATGAACTTGCTGTGTTGGTGCGATAGAACGTTGAATGAAGTACATTCCCGGATGTGTCTGTGACTACAACTTTTGCCCCCATTTGGGTACTTGAATAGTTGCCCAGCGCTAATTTATTGTTTGAAAGTAGCTGCATTTTTTCAAGCACATAGCCGGTTTCGGTCGATTCTTTAGCCCATACAGGCATTCCCGAAGGATTAAGTTTAAGCAAGAGATTACTTTTGGACGGATTTCCCTGCGGAGTAGTCTGACGCTCATAACCGAGATAAAAATAACCGGCAGAATCTTCAATAATTGTCTTGCAATAAAATCGAAGTCCGTCAACATATAGTTTTTCCTGCCATAAGATAGTCCCCGCACTGTCAAGTCTGATAATTACAGTACCCTCATTGTTTACAGTATTTTGTTGTTGATTACGGTAAAAACCGGCGATACAAAATCCGGCATCGTTTGTTTCTATCATTGCATCCGGACTTACCCGGAATAATGCGGTGTTCTGAATTACACGCGCCCAGATTATATTTCCCGAAATATCCGTGCGTGTTAAATAAAAATAGTTGACCCCTACACTTATTGTACTCAGCGTAACATAATCGCCGTTCATACACTTTGTTTGTAGTAGTGCATGAGAAGTAGTCGGAGCTGTATAAGAATAATCAAAAGACACAACCTGTGCTCTTGTATGCAGGTAAAACGACACGAAAGAAAAAAGTAGTATAAATTTTTTCATAAAGTATGAGTTCATACAAAACTGCCAAATGAAAGTCATATTACATGTTAAAATAGACAGGTGGTTATACAACTTGGCTAAGTGGTCGTATCATCCCACACAAACCCGTACATTTACACATGCACCCAACACAAAAAGCGCATCCCTGGCATGGCATATCGCCCGGAGCAGATGCACCCGATACAGTTACTGCATTTATTGAAATCGTTCCTGCGGATACCATCAAGTATGAAATTGATAAGGAAAGCGGTTATCTGAAAATAGATCGTCCGCAACTTTTTTCGAATGTGGTGCCGGCATTATACGGATTTGTGCCGCAAACCTATTGTGGTGATGAAATAGCGGCATACTGCGCAGCGCGAAGCGGAAGGCCTGTAACCAGTGGCGATGGTGATCCGCTGGATATTTGCGTGCTCAGCGAAAGACCTGTTACACACGGGGATATTCTGGTTACTGCAATACCAATTGGCGGTTTCAGGCTAATCGACAAGAATGAAGCCGACGATAAAATTATAGCAGTACTCAAATCAGATGCTGTTTACGGCGGTTTGAAGGATATTACGGAATGCCCGGTGGAACTCATTAACCGGCTCAGGCATTATTTTCTTACTTATAAAGTGATACCCGGCGAAGCACGTGTACCTGTTGAACTGGCTGCCATTTATGGTAAAGAGGAAGCCCGGCAGGTGATCAGGCACAGCATGAACGACTATAATCACCGTTTTGGCACCGGGGCAAGGCAGTAAACGGGAATTATTTATGTATTGTCGCTTTATTTAATGGCTTCATCGAAAATGAATGCGGATTATTGCGCATTCATTACCTTTAATTCAGGAACATGCCTTTCTCCTTAGTAACATATCCGGCCGGCGCTTTGCGTCATTATGTGCTGTGCATACTTTTTTGTGTGCTTGGGTTGGTACTTCACGGGCAGCAATATAATTTTCAGCAATACTCCGTAAACAACGGATTGCCGCACACACAAATCAACTGCGTTTTTCAGGACAGCTCGGGTTATGTGTGGGTGGGTTCGGAAGGCGGGCTGAGCCGTTTCGACGGAAAAATATTTGAGACTTTCAGTTTTGGAGAGCAGTTGCCGGGGAATAATATCACTGCTATCTCACAAACGGCAGAAGGAGTAATCGTTGCAACCAATAAAGCACTTTGCTGGTATCGCTCCGGGAAATTCAGCGCTCATCCTTTTCCGGTTAATTCCGGGTTAACACAAGTGAATCAATTTTTGCGCGGCGAGGGTGGTGAACTTTTGCTGTGTACAAACAGAGGTTTGTGGAAATACGAAAAACATAAGTATTCGTTTATTGTTACGTCCACCCCGCTTGATCATCTATCCTTAAAATCGGCCACATTCGATTCACACAATAAACTCTGGGTGGGAAGCTCCAGCAATGGGTTGTTTTGCCTTGTGAAAAATAATCAGGGCTATGCCAATGAGCCTTTTTCTGATCAGGATAAGCTGGTCACAAACCGGATCAGAGGAATTGTGGAAGTGGATAACCGCACACTCTGGATTGCTACTTCTGACAATGGGCTTTTCAGTTACGACGGACAAACGATGAACCGGGTAATATTGCCCGAGGGGATGAGTACAACCTCTCTTACCTGCATGCAGCGCGATGCGGCAGGTGATATTTGGCTGGGCACATGGGGTAGCGGATTGCTGTATTATCACAACGGAATATTCCGCAACCTTACACAGAAGAACGGACTTAACGACGATATTATTCTTTCCATACTTTGCGATAATCAGGGTAATATCTGGCTTGGTACATATCAGCAGGGGCTTATTTTTTATTATGGGGAGATGTTTGTTACTTACACAGTCAAAGACGGACTGCCCAGTAACAATGTGCGTGCTGTACGTACAGACGGACAGGGGAATGTGTGGATGGCTACATTGGTCGGGGTGTCAATGTTTGACGGAACGGAGTTTGTGAACTGGACAGCACAAAACGGATTAAGTAATAACCGGGTTGGGGCGCTGTCAATTGATAAGAAGGGAAATGTGTATGCGGGTACATTTAGCGGAGAGATTAACATTATAAGACCGGGTAATCGCACTCCGGAAGTTATTTTCCCCGACAAGAATAATAACCCGGGCGAAATATTGTCGTTATGCATTACCCGCGATGGAATGCTTTGGATCGGAACCGCCTCGCATGGATTATTTACATACAGCAACCGTAAAATAGAAAGTTACAATACCGGCAATGAACTGCTTGGGGCTGTTATCTGGTCGATATATGAAGACTTTCAGGGCATTATCTGGCTGGGTACTTCTAAAGGATTGTATATGCTTGATCATGGCAAGGTGGTTAGGCCATTGGAAAATAAACCCACACCTGCTGAAGAACTCGAACAGACGGTTTTCGATATTACGGGCGACGAAACCTATATTTATTTCGCTACCCAGCGAAGCGGTATCTGGCGATACAACCGTAAAATGAATAAGTATCAGATACTCAATCAACGTGAGGGAATTGGTTCTGATTTTACACGGGGGCTATTTTATCAGCCTGAAGCGAATGTGATGTTTGTAACTACTATTTTGGGTTGCGACAGAATAATTTTTCGTGAGAAGGATCAGTTAATCCAGCATTTCTGGCACAGAGACGGCATCGGAACTACAAATTTTACTCCGGCTACCATTACTACCGACAATAACGGACGTATCTGGTTTGGATCTGTGGATGGTGCGGTGGTGTATTCTCCTGCCTTGTCGCGTAAACGAAATCAGGTGCCCAAAGTTGAGTTTAAAGCGCTTCAGTTATTTAACCAGCCTGTTACCGACTGGAGTAACTATGCTGATTCGGTGATGCGTGATGGTTTGCCGTTTGATCCGGTATTTCCGTATAACAAGAATACGCTCACGTTTGTGTTTACCGGGATTCAGTTTGGCACCGGATTAAACTTGAGTTTTGAATATAAGCTGATCGGGCGTGATACAGGTTGGGTAAAACTGAACAGTGGTAACTCCGTAAGTTTTAACGATCTTGCTCAGGGCGAATATACATTTCTTTTAAAAGCACGTAATGATGATGATTATGTGAGTGAACCACGGTCGTATTCGTTTACCATTTCACCTCCGTTCTGGAAGTCCTCCTGGTTTTTCCTTGTCTCCACCGTTTGCCTGCTGATCATCATTTTTGCACTCATTTTTGTCTATCGCAATTTTCGCGAAGACTTTATACGCGATCAGCGTTCACTGTATAATCATAATCTTACCGTTGGCCGGTTTGTATTATTCACTGCTGCATTTCTTTACCCGGTATCCGGCAGCCTTATCCGCATGTTTTCGGAGAGTACCAATTTGAACCTGCCGGTTATGTTTGCCATTGGTGTGCTGATGATGCTCACCGGTTTACTAAGCTATTCAGTACGTCTGATAAAAGAGCATACACACTTACTCGCTCGTTTTGAATATGGTCTTCTGATTTTTCATATGTATTATTTATGTTACTACAATAAACTTGCACCTGTACCGGTAATTATGCTCATTTTGGTATTGTCGGCCATAGGTTTACTTGTTGATCGTTTAAGACAGCTGATTGCATTTGCATCCCTGTCCTTATTCTTATCAATATCCCTTGTTATTGTTATTCCTTCTACCCCTTACGGATACAACGGCTGGTTGTTTCTGCTTGCCATTCTGGTAGGATTAATTATAGCATTTATCAGTGTGATTACACGTCTGAATTTGTTTAACCGCCTGATCTTTGCGGATACAATCATAAATAATTCCAGCAGTATTGTGCTGGCTGTGGATCAGGGCGGTTCTGTAGTTTTTGCCAGTAAAAGTGTCACCACCATTCTGGGGTATGAACAACATGAGGTGCTGGGCGACGGCTGGTGGAAAGTACGGTCTGATGATTATGTCGATAACCTCAATCGTAAGCAGCAGGTGATAAATATGCGCGAAGCCCGCGAAACCTATATATCGCCTATAAAAACCAAAAACGGCCGTATTCGCTGGATTCAGTGGCAGGATACTATTCTTGAAGGTAATCTGAAGGTAGGTGTGGGGCTCGATGTGACCGACAGGCAAGAAATGGAAGAACGCTACCGGCATATTGTGGAAACTGCGAATGATATTATTTATACTGCCGATTTTAAAGGTTGCTTTACATATACCAACGAGGTTGCGGTAAAAATTCTTGGGTATGAATTGTCTGAGCTCATCGGGCGGCATTTCTCGGAGTTTGTGCATCCCGACTGGGTGCAGGAAGTCACTACATTTTACGCCAAACAGTTTCAGCGCCGTTTGCTTTCTACTACGCTTGAGTTTCCCGTAATCAGTGGCGATGGCGGTATTGTATGGTTAGGCCAAACCGTGCGCATTATTATTGATGACGAACATCCTGAACGTATAAAGGGGTTTCAGGCAATTGCACGGGATATTACAGAGAAAAAGCAATATGAGGAGGAGCTCGAAAAGCTGTCACTTGTGGCGAGCGAAACCATTAACGGCGTACTTATCTGCGACCCGGAAAGTAATATAGAATGGGTAAATGAAGGGTTTACACGGATTACAGGTTACTCACTTGCCGAGGTAAGAAACCGGCGTGCGGGCGATGTGCTTAAAGGCGAAAAAACCAATATGGCCACCATTTACAATGCCCGCGAACGTGTGCGCACAGGGCAGGGCTTTGAGGTAGAGCTGCTGGTATATAACCGTGATGGAAATGAAATCTGGATTTCGGTTTCAAACACACCTATTGTGGATGAAAATGGCAGATTACTGAAACAGATTGAAATTTTTACCGACATCTCCGAAAAGAAACGTTACGAATTACAGCTCAGCCGCTATTCTAAGAATCTTGAGCTTTTAAATAATACCCGGCAACGCCTGCTCGATGCAAACACCGTAGAATCGCTTGCGGCAAGTGTGCTTCCGGTGTATTTCGATCATATTCATTACACCAGCCGTGTAATTCTTGCGCTTATTGATGAACGGCAGGATCTTATCGAGGTGTATGAAGTAACTAAAGAAAATGTCGGCGACAAACCACAGTATATATTATTGTCTCAGGCCGATTTTCTTCAGCTCGACCATATCCGGTTGTCGCGCTACAGGCTTATTACCGAGCTGAATGAGCAGAATGCAATTTCTATTTTCGACCAACGGCTTTTGGCATCCGGTGTGCGTTCCTATCTGGCAACCACACTGCAAATTGAAGGAAAGGTAAATGGTTTTCTTTCTCTTTGCTCGGACTACGAGGATGCGGTTGACGACAGCGATATTGACCTTATGGATGAAGTGGCAGATGTTATGGCTTCTACCATTCAGCAGATCCGCTACCGCGAAATTATCCAGCAAAAAAACAACGACATTTCCTCAAGCATCAATTATGCCCGCCGCATTCAGAATGCGATTCTTCCGCCCGAAGAAGTGCTGCGCAAGGAACTTGGTGATATGTTTGTCCTCTTCAGGCCCAAAGACATTCTTTGCGGCGATTATTACTGGGCCGAAACACGTGGCAACTACATTTTTGTGGCAGTGGCCGACAGTACGGGGCACGGTGTGCCGGGTGCGCTGCTCAGTCTGATGGGACACAACCTGCTCAATCAGGCCATCCGCGAACGGCATCTTACACGCCCTGCAGCTATTCTCGATTTCTTAAACCTCAGCATTCAGCAAACGCTGAACCAGTATAAACAGGCCGGCGAATTGCATGATGGTATGGACATAGCCCTCTGTGTGTTTGAACGCAAGAGCCGCACCATGATGTTTGCAGGGGCTATTAACCCGCTTTACATTGTGCGCGGGCAGGAACTCATACAGGTGAAAGGAAACCGCTTTTCAATTGGCAGTTATTTCGACTTTAAGTCGCGGCCTTTTGATCATCAGGAAGTGGAAATTAAGTCGGGCGATATGCTTTATATGTTCACCGATGGTTATCCCGATCAGTTTGGCGGCGATCACGACCGTAAACTTTCTTATCGCCGGTTCCGCGAATTACTTATTCAGGTGGCTTCATTGCCAGCCATTGAACAGCGCGAAATACTTACGGCCCGCTTCAGCGAATGGATGGGCAAAGGTAATCAGACCGACGATGTGTGTGTGCTGGGTATTCGTGTAGATTAAGGATCCTGGTTTCGTTTGCAAAGCGGCTTTGCGTATTTTTACAGTATGAAAGCAATCCGATTTGTTCTGCTCCTGTCTGTTGTATTACTGCTCACCTCGTTTCGTCCGGCCGATACGTGGAGTTGTAAACTGGGCTTGCTTAAATACAATGGTGGAGGCGACTGGTATGCCAATTTAGAGACGTCGCTGCCGAATCTGGCTCGTTTTTGCAATGAACAGACAGGCACCCGCATCAATCCTGAACAGGGCATTGTGGAAGCGGGGAGTTCCGAAATATTCAACTATCCTTTTGTACACATGACGGGTCATGGCAACGTGATCTTTTCGGCTCAGGAGGCCAACAACCTGCGTAATTACATGATGGGCGGCGGCTTTCTGCATATTTCCGATAATTACGGCATGGATAAGTTCATGCGGCCGCAAATGAAAAAGGTATTCCCCGAACTCGACTTTGTAGAAATTCCGTTTTCACATCCGGTCTATCATCAGAAGTTTGATTTTCCCAACGGCCTGCCCAAAATCCACGAGCACGAAGGCAAATCGCCCAAAGGTTTCGGACTCATCTGGCAAGGTCGTCTGGTGTGCTTTTACGATTATGAATGTGATCTTGGCGATGGCTGGGAAAGCCCCGAAATACATAAAGACAGCCCCGAAGCACGCCTCAAAGCCCTGCGTATGGGGGCCAATCTGGTGCAGTTTGCCTTAATGGGCGGTGAGCAGCAGAAGAAGTAAGCCACAAACGTTTCAACACCACACAGGGCGGAATCATTGATTCCGCCCTGTGTGGTGTTGGCCAATAGTGTATAAAGTCTGTAGTAATTTTGTTGCTTACCTCACTCAGATGAGCCTAGCAGGCACATACATACACATAATCGTGTTCGGGATCGAAGCCGGGTTCTTTTTCGAGCAGGGCCTCCATGAGTTGGAGCAGGGCATAGTTGCGAACCGGGCGGCCTTCGTTTAAATCTTCAAGGCGCGAAATGTAGCGGTGAGGAATACCTGTCCAAACCTGAGCAAGCGGTTCGGATATTTCGGTAAACTTAAACTGAGCCCACAACTCCAGCTCGGCATCGTTGTGCCCGTGTGTGCCGTTGAGCATGCGCTCTGCATTTACCGGAATGATCCGGACGCCGGTAGAGGTTTCAAGAGCGGAAATGTACATAGGCTTGCTGTTAGCGGCTTACTTATGCTGCCAAAAGTAGAAGCCTGCACTTTACACACTCGTAAATGCAATGCGAAGTTTTCTACATTGATATGTTTATTGCAATTAATAGCTTCCCCGGCTGGTGTTGATAAGCTATACTTTGCAATAGTGCATAATGTGTTGTAAGGCTTGTGCAGCCTGCTTTTGAGTGATAACCGGGGTTAGTGTGAGGTGTTGTTAATATCCTTCGGTTCTGCATGGTTCAGGAAGTTATTAACAACAAAAAACGAGGCAACTGTTTTCAGTTGCCTCGCCGATGTGCGAAATTATGGCTTGTGCTTAGCGGTAGCCCAGCATGAAAATGAGGCATTCCGGTGTATTCACAGAGTCTTTGGTGGCCGGAATTTCATAATCTACATAAAATTTGAACTTGGCCTGCTCGGGTTCATACACGTGTATTTTTTTACCAGGTTGTGCATTTTTGGTAGTAAACAACACTTTACGGTTCTTGGTTTCCTTGTCTTTATTGTACACCGAGATCACCACACTTTTAGAAAGTGCTTCGGTATTGAACACCATGCGGTATTTCTCGCCAATAAACACAGGTACTTCAATTTCCTTAACCTGAGTTTTGGGCTTGTAAAGTACACGGGTTACCTTACCTGAGTCGTACTTAAACGGATTCAGTGCTTCTTTGGCTTTTTGTTTCAATACGGCACTGTTGCAGGTTTCTGCAGTCTGAAATGCGGCTCCGGCAAAGGCAATCACCAGCAGGAGTAGAATCAGGCCACTATGTTTCAATGCTTTCATAGTATATGAGGTTTGGGGTGAATCAGGCTTTGGTTACGGTTTTGGCGTGTATTTCTTCCACTTTGCGGATGAGTACCATCAGCTCTTCTTTCGTTGGTTTCACGTCAGAGAAACCGAGGTCAGGGTTCTCATTCATTTTCTTCACCGAAGCCAGTCCGTTAAATGCATCCTGAAGCGAATTAAGATCGGTAATAAGCTGAACAATTGCGGGATCTTTGTCTTTGTTGCGTTCAAGTTCTTTTACAATGCTTTCCAGAATAACCATCTGCTCAAACAGTTTAAGCAGCACCATGTCGTTGGGTTCCTGCTCATACACTTTACCGGCAATATGCAGCGATTCGATCCAGGCACCGGCAAAAATTACTCCATAAAGGTGGTTCTGGTCGTTGCTGAGCAGCTGGGCATCAGTTTCTTCTTTTATGCCGGCCAGAATGCTTTGCAGCGAGTCTTCGTTACCCAGATTGTTGTTGAAACGATCGAAAAGACTGGTTTGCGCGAAGATTTTGCCCAGATTAATCTGTTCGGCCTGGGTACGTACCACTTTTAAATACGACTGTGCCTGCTGGGTTTGCTTGTTAAGCACGCAGTAAGCCATGTCGGCGCTGTACACCCCCATGCTCCAGGCGCGGGTGTAGGTGGTGCTGTAGGAAGCCGCTTTTTCGGCCGAACTGGTCACTCCGGGAAGGAATTTAAGTCCGGAAGATTTAAAAATGGCCGCCACCTGAAGCGGAGAGGGCAGCATGCCTCCTTCGTCTTCGGTTTCATCGGCCATTATGAGGGTGTCCTGAGTAACGGTATCGGTTGCGGTTGTTTCAGTGTCGCCGCTACAGGAAGTTTGGGAAACAATTGTTCCGGCTACCACTGCAGGAAGCAGGAGTTTCAGCAAATCCGGGCTAAATTTCATGGGTGAGGTCGGTTGGTTAAGGTATTAAAGCGCTCTTTATACGGTAAGGATCTTTTTTTGTTTCGTTTTCACCGGGAAATGTGATCTTCTGATTTTCAGGCATTTGGGTGTTTATTTTG
The DNA here is from genome assembly GCA_020402865.1 of Bacteroidota bacterium. Lineage (NCBI taxonomy): Bacteria > Pseudomonadati > Bacteroidota > Bacteroidota bacterium. The sequence goes on from JADBYT010000024.1 coordinate 130,323, forward strand.
CGGGTAACCCGGCCCAGATCAGGTTACACAAGGCGCCGGATTCACCGAACTTCAACAAAATTCGGCGTTGTGGCCTTTGGGCGGGGGAATTGGTTATTTTTGCTGCTTATAAAATCTTTATACTTCGATAGTAAACCCGTATGAAAAAGTTCCTGCTCTTCGCAGTGCCTTTGTTTGCACTTAGTACTGCGCTTCCGGCTCAGACTCCGGCAGCAATGCCCAATGATCCGAATGATCCGATTCTGATGACGATTGGTGGCTCGCCCATCCGCCTTTCAGAATTTATGTATGTATATAAGAAGAACAACAAAGATCAGGGCAATGATCCGAAAGCGATAGAGAATTATCTCGACCTTTTTGTGACCTTTAAAATGAAGGTAAAGGAAGCTGAAGACCTGAAACGCGACACGGTGAGCAAGTTCCGCACCGAGCTTGCCGGCTACCGCCGTCAGGTGGCCCAGCAGTATCTTACCGATAAACGCGTAAACGACAGTCTGCTACGCGAAGCCTACAACCGTATGCAGTGGGATGTGCGCGCCAGCCACATTCTTGTAAAACTTCCCGAAAATCCGCTTCCCAAAGACACCATGCTGGCATGGATGCGTGTGAACATTGCCCGCAACATGGTGCTTGGTAAGCCTGTAACCAAACAAATTGCCGACTACGATCAGCAACTGCGTAAAACCAATGCCGCCTGGCCTAAGCTCACACCGGCTGATACGCTTAAAATTTTCAATCTGGTAAACCCGCTTCGCCAGCTCGATCGTCGATACAAAGGCAAGGTGGTGCCGTTTGAAGAAGTAGCCCGCCTTATTTCCGAAGATCCTTCGGCCGCACAAAACAGCGGCGACCTGGGTTATTTCACCGCCTTTTCAATGGTTTATCCCTTCGAAACGGCTGCTTACAACACGCCCGTGGGGCAGATCAGCACACCGGTTACTACCCGTTTTGGCTATCATATTGTAAAAGTAGTTGACCGCCGCAAGGCGCAGGGCGAAATTCTGGTGGCGCACATTATGGTAAAAGCCCCCGATGGCATGCCGGCAACCGATTCACTGAACGCCAAGCAAAAAGCCGATGAAATTTACGCTAAAGCCAAAGCCGGTGAAGACTTTACCACATTGGTAAAACAATTTTCCGACGACAAGGGCTCGGCTGCCAAAAACGGTGAGCTGCCCTGGTTTGGCCTTTACAAAATGCCGCCCAGCTTTGAGAAGGCATCTTTTGCCCTGCAAAACAACGGTGATATTTCAGAGCCGGTTAAAACGGCCTGGGGCTGGCACATCATCAAACGCATCGACCGTCGCGACGTGCCTGCTTACGAAACCATTAAAGGCGAAATCAAAGGCAAGGTAAGCAAAGACCAGCGCGCACTCAGCGGCCGCACGGCGCTCATCGAGCGTGTGAAAAAAGAATATGGCTTTACCCAAAACCTCGCTGCCCGCGATGAGTTTTACAAACTGGTTGACAGCACCTACTTCCTCGGGCAGTGGACCGCCGAATCGAAAGCAAAAGGGTATGATAAACAGCTCTTTACCATTGGTAAAAAAGTATATACCCAGAAAGAATTTGCGGCCTGGCTCGAAGTACGTCAGGTGCGTCGTGGCGGAAAAGGCGATGTGAAGCAGGTGGTGGACATGATGTACAACCAGATGGTTGAAGAAATGTGTGTGGCCTACGAAGACAACCAGCTCGAAACCAAATACCCTGATTTCCGCAACCTCATGCAGGAATACCGCGACGGCATTCTGTTGTTTGATTTGCAGGATGAAAAAGTATGGTCACGTGCGGTAACCGACTCAACCGGCCTTCGTAATTTCTACGAAGCCAACAAAAACAACTACCTCTGGCCCGAGCGTGCGGATGCCACCGTGTATTCCTGCGCCGATGAGAAAACCGCCAAAGCTGTGCGTAAAATGCTCAAGAAGGGTAAATCGGAAAAAGAAATTCTCGAAACCCTCAACAAAAACTCACAGCTTAACGTGCAAACCGAAACCAAACTCTATCACAAAGGGGATAATGCCCTTGTGGATCAGAACTGGAAAGAAGGCACTTCTGCCAACACCGTGAAAGACGGCCGCGTAATGTTTGTGGTTACCCGCAAGGTTATGCCGCCCACACCCAAGTCGTTGCAGGAAGCACGTGGTTTGATTACCAACGACTATCAGACACAACTTGAAAAGGAATGGGTAGAGAGCCTGCGCAAAAAGTATCCGGTGGTAATTAACCGCGAGGTGCTTCCGCGTAAATAATTTAGCCCGAAAACAGGGCCCATGCAGCCATCGAAAAAAGCATTCAGGCAACGATTCAGCCGTGTACACGTCATAATTCAGACAGGTACACGGCTGCTGCCGTTGTGGCTGCTGCTGTTCCTTGCTTCGTGCCGTGAAACTGCCCCTGAAACTTCGGCTCCTTCCGGAACTGTGGTGGCGCGGGTGTTTGACTACAAACTCTACAGTTCGGAACTTAAAGATGTAATTCCGGCCGGCACGCCTAAAGACGACAGCATACGCATGGCCGGCAGCTTTATTAATACCTGGGTACGTGAAATGCTGCTGGTGCATAAAGCCGAACAAAACCTCAGCGCCGCTCAGAAAAATGTGGAAAAGCAACTCAAAGCCTACCGCAATTCGTTAATCATTTATGAATACGAAAAGGCGCTGGTGGAACAACAGCTTGATACATTAGTAAGCGACACCGAAATTGAAAAATACTATAACGAGCATCCGGCCGACTTTGCCCTGCGTGATATTATTGTAAAAGTGATTTACGTGAAAACTGATAAGAACGCTCCCAATTTGCCCCGGCTTCGCAACTGGATGCGTTCGGATAAACCGCAGGATCGGGTGGAGCTGAATTCCTACTGCCGTCAGTTTGCCGAAAACTTTTACCTCAATGATGATTCCTGGCTGTTGTTTGATGACCTCATCAAGGAAATTCCGATTGAAACCGATAACAAGGAACTGTTTCTCAAAAACAACAAATACCTCGAAGTCAGCGATTCAACCAATTTGTACCTGATTAACTTCAAAGGCTACATGGCGCGCGACAGCCGCTCGCCGCTGGCTTTTGAAAAAGAAAACATCCGCAAAATTATCCTCAACCAACGCAAACGTCAGCTCATTGACCGTATGCGCGATGATCTGTACCGCGAGGCCACAGACAGCGACGATATTGAGATTTACAACAAATAATCATGAACCGATTTTTTTTCCTCCTCTTCCTTCTTCTTTCAACAGGCTCGCTTTTTGCCCAGGATAACGGCGCACGTATTGACCGTGTGGTGGCCGTGGTAGGCGATCAGATTGTGAAAGAGTCGGAAGTGGAAAATGTGCTGCTGCAGTATGCCCGCGAGGGAGTAACAATAACCGACAGTGTACGCAGCTCGGTGTTGGAGCAACTGCTTTTTCAGAAACTTCTCGTGTCGCAGGCGCTGCACGACAGTCTTACCGTGTCTGAATCTGAAATTCAGCAGGAAATGGATCTGCGTATGCGCTACTACCTGCAAAGCTTTGGCTCAGTGGAGGCGTTTGAAAAGTTCTACGGCAAAACGGTTGATGCGTTTAAGTTTGAACTGCACGACAAAGTGCGCGATCTGTTGCTTGCCAAACGTATGCAGCAACAGATTACCCAGAACGTAACTGTTTCGCCGGTTGATGTGAAAGACTACTTCAGCAGTCAGCCGCAGGACAGTTTACCATTTATTAGTTCAACGGTTGAGGTGGGGCAGATTGTGGTTTCACCTCCGGTTAATCCTGAAATTCTCGAATACACCCGCTTGGAAACCGAGAATATCCGCAATAAAGTAATAAAGGGTGAAATTGATTTCTGTGCAGCGGCTGCGCTTTACTCACAGGATCCGGGCTCGGCACAGAAATGTGGCACCTACGAAAACATCCGCCGTGGTTCGTTTGTCCCCGAATTCGAAGCACTCATGTTCACACTCAAGGAAGGCGAAACATCGCCTGTGTTTAAAACCGATTTCGGCTTTCACTTCCTTCAGGTAATTTCCCGCAAGGGCGATGAAGTTACGGTGCGCCACATCCTGCGCGTTATTCCCACACTTCCCGAAGATCTTCGTAACTGTAAGGTGCGCCTCGATTCCATTATGCGCTTTGTGCGTCTTGATTCGCTTACCTTCTGCGAAGCAGCCGCCCGCTTTTCTACCGACGATGAATCAAAATACAGTTGCGGACTTATTCTCAATCCGATAACTGGTAACTCTCGTATTGACGTGGAACTGCTCGGTCAGCTTGATCCTGATCCCAACTTCCCCATTACCGTTAACCAGATGAAAGTGGGGGCTTTTTCAGCACCGATGCTCACACTCACCCGCCAGTCGAAAGAAGCATACCGTGTGCTCTGGCTCAAATCGCGCTCCGAGCCGCACCGAGCCAATCTCAAAGATGATTACCAGATGATTCAGGATCTCACCCTGCAAAAGAAACAGGATGAAGCGCTCAACAAATGGGTCGATAAAAAACTGGCGACTACTTATATTCGCATTTCCCCCGATTACAGAAATACCAGTTTCCGCTTTTCATGGCTGAAACACGCACAGTAACCGGTAAATTTCATACACACACAAGCACACTTATGATCGAGTTTAAGTCAGACGTAGAAGCAGTTGATTATTTCCGTGAACGCTACAACCGCCTCACTACCGAAATCCGCAAGGTAATTGTAGGGCAGGAGGATGTGGTGCGCGATGTGCTTATCTCTATATTCAGCAACGGACACTGTTTGCTTGTAGGCGTTCCCGGACTTGCCAAAACGCTGCTTGTAAACACCATTGCACAATCGCTTGGTCTTAGTTACAACCGCATTCAGTTTACGCCTGATCTTATGCCGGGCGATATTATCGGTTCGGAAATTCTCGACGAGAACCGCCAATTCCGCTTCATCAAAGGGCCGCTGTTTGCCAATATTATTCTGGCCGACGAAATTAACCGTACGCCGCCAAAAACGCAGTCGGCCCTGCTCGAAGCCATGCAGGAACGTGCAGTAACAGCTGCCGGCAAACGCTACGAACTTGATAAGCCGTTTTTCGTACTTGCCACACAAAATCCTATTGAACAGGAAGGTACGTATCCGCTGCCCGAAGCGCAGCTCGACCGTTTTATGTTTAACGTGTGGCTCGATTATCCAAATCTGAACGACGAAATCCAGGTTGTACGTCAAACAACCGCTGGCACCACACCCGAACTGAACAAGGTACTCAGCATCGAAGAAATAAGCTACCTGCAACAGCTTGTGCGCCGTGTACCTGTGCCCGACAATGTGCTTGAATATGCCGTGAAACTGGCCGCTTCCACACGACCAAACACCGCCACCGCCGCTGCCGAAGTAAACCGCCTGCTCTCCTGGGGCGCCGGTCCGCGTGCTTCACAGTACCTGATCATCGGTGCCAAGTGCCACGCTGTGGTTAACGGAAAATACTCGCCCGATATTGAAGATGTACGCGCAGTGGCTGCCCCCATTCTCCGCCACCGCATTGTGCGCAACTACAAGGCCGAAGCCGAAGGTGTGAAAGTGGACGATATCATCAAGTCGCTGCTATAACCGGCTCACTGTTTTGCCTTGCAGCTCGGCCTGCAGCCAGTTTTCAAACACAAAGCTCTGAAGGGCCATTTGTGCCTGCTCGCTCCATGTGCCGTGCATAATATTGTGCAGCATTTCGCTAAGCAATTTATGCTTTTCTTTCCGGCTGCCTGATTCGGCCAGCGATACTATCCATCGACCAAAGTCGTGCACCAGATCGGAAGCAAGCTGCATTTCGGTAAGTTCGTGCATCACCTCTTTATGCAGTTTTTTAAACAGTGGCAACTCAAGCCGTTTCCATGCACAAAGCAGCAAAATAAGTCCGCAGGTAAATGCCAGATCGTTGCGGTTATTGCGCGACTGGCTGAACACTTTATCGGCCCAGCGGAAGGCATTCTTGTAATCGCCGGTGCAAAGAAAAGCCTGTGCAAAGTTGAACCAGAACACAACTTCCTCCGCAAAGCCTATGCGGCTGCGGAATTTCTGAATGCCCGAAAGTATTTCCGGTATCAGCTCAATAGCCAGATTGTAGTTGCCATGTCTGCAGTGTAAATTAAACTCGGTAGTGTAGGTGTAAATGAAGGTGTGCCCGGCAAATGCGCTCAGTTCGTTTTTGTATTCATGCATTAATTGCCGCATACGCTTAATGGTTGTAACGGCTGCTTTTCTGTCGCCTTCTATATCCTGCAACACAAGCATGGTGCTTAATGCGCGGAGCAGTTCGTGCGGATGATGCGCAATAAATGCGGTGTTTGATTCAATCAGTTGTAAACATTCCCGCGCATGTGTGATGGCGGCTTGGGTTTGCTGTAAGGTAAAATGATAGGTCGTTTTTGCCTTCTCGAAGTAAAAACGTGCTTTAAATGTCTCAGGCGCTTTGGCCGACAGCATATTTAAGTGCCGTGCTGAAAATGGTTTTGCTTGCGGAAGCTGATGCGAGCGGAGATGCACATAATGCATTTCCTTTGCCAGCCACTTGTTGCGCACAGTGTGTGTAATTTCGGCTACACATGCGTTCTCAAGTTCAAGCGTTTGCTGATTATTACCGGGCGGAGAAAGTACATTCGATTCAAACTGGATATCATCGCGCTGCTGGATCTGTTCGAGCATCAGCCACGGATTTTGCAGTGTGACAGTTATGGAAATTGCCTTTTCAAGCTGCTTCAGCGCCTGCTTATAAAAGCGTTTTGTTCGCAGAATCTCCGCATTACGCATAAGATTCCGCACCGTGGTTTCATCCGTATCTTTTTCCGAAAATTCGCGCAGCGCACGCAGTATGAGTTTGTATAATACCTGTTTTTGTTGCGCAAATCCTGAAATATAATTTTCTGTTTTCCTGAGCTTTTCTTCGTCGTAAATTTTTTGTTTGCGCATAGCGTCAAACAAACGCGCACTGTGCCGGGCTCCTCCCGAAAGCCTCGAAAAATAGGCTGTAATGTATTTTTTCTCCGCTTCATTTAACGAGTGAATGAGCTGATGTAGATGCTGAAAATCGGTATTTTTCATTTTATTTAAATTAAATATAAAGTATTGATAAACAGTGTTAAATGTAATTATTCTGATTAAATTACAATTTATCTGTTTGCAGAATTCTTCCCGGTTAAACGTGGTGTTCAATTACTTTTGATTGTGCCGCAGGTTTAAACTCCGGCAGAAAGAATCAGCGATATGTTTGCAAAAGCAATTTTTATTTGTGTGTACATGTACGTGTGTTGCCTTACTGCTTTTTCGCAGGCGGGGATGTGGACGTGGAAGAAAGGAAGTACTGCTGTAAACAGCAATGGCAGCTACGGTGTGCAAGGGGTGAGCTCGCCACTTAATGAGCCGCCGGCGCGCTACGAAGCTGCGCAATGGACAGATGCGGCCGGCAACCTCTGGCTTTATGGCGGGGGAATTGGCATGCAGCGTTTTGCCGATTTGTGGAAGTACGATGTGGCGCTTGGCGAATGGACATGGATGCATGGCAGCAATATGGCCAATACGCCAGCCATTTGGGGAACGCAAGGAGTCGCTGCTCAGGCCAACACACCCGGTGGCATCGGATTCGGGGCAAGCACATGGACAGATGCGGCAGGAAATCTTTGGCTATACGGCGGCGACAACGGCACTGCTGCACCCTTCGGCGATTTATGGAAATTTGATCCGGGCATAAACATGTGGACATGGGTAAAAGGTTCGGGCACACCCGGCGCTGCGCCAGTGTTTGGCACGCAACAGGTAGCCGCACCCGCCAACACGCCCGGCGCACTTGAAGAAACGGCCTGCAACTGGGTCGATCAGCAGGGGCGGTTATGGCTGTTTGGTGGCACACCTTCTGGTGTTGGAGCGGCTTATGATGCGTTGTGGATGTATGATCCGGCAACCAACATGTGGACTTGGATGAAAGGTGCATCGAGTGTAAATGCACCGCCGGTTTACGGTACGCTCAATGTGCCTTCGCCGTTTAATACGCCCGGTGCGCGCTGGTGTTATACACACTGGACAGACAATGCCGGCAATCTCTGGCTGTTTGGCGGCGTGGATGCTATAAGCCCTGTTTTTATGGGTTTTTACAACGATTTGTGGATGTACAACGTGGCGCAGAACATGTGGGTGTGGAAAGGCGGCAGTCAGCAGGTTAATCAGCCCGGAGTGTATGGTACGAAATGTGTGCCTGCCGCAGGCAATGTGCCCGGTGGTCGTGGCGAAACACGCGCGTGCTGGACAGACAGCTGCGGCTTTTTCTGGTTGTTTGGCGGGCGTGATCTGAATTATGATTTGTATAACGACTTGTGGCGTTATGATCCGGCAGCGGGCATGTGGACATGGATAAGTGGTTCTGCCACGCCCAACCAGCCCGGTGTGTATGGTGTGCAAAATGTGGCAGCTGCAACCAATGTGCCCGGTGGCAGGCAGGGCAATGTTAGCTGGTACAATGCTGCCGGGCTTTGGTTGTTTGGGGGCGAAGGAAGTGCTGGCGGACAGCAGAACGATTTATGGCTTTATGTGCCCGACACGGTGTCGTTGCAACTCACAGCCGCGCCGCTTACCGGCTGCGCGCCGCTGCTGGTGAGCTTCAATGCTGCCACACAGGGCTGCGGTGCCGTGAAATCAATGCTCTGGACGTTTGGCGATCCGGCTTCGGGCAGCGCTGATACGGCCTTCGCCACGCAGCCACTGCATGTGTACAATGCTGCCGGCACCTACACGGTTACCTGCATTGTAACCGATTGTCAGCAACGCTCTGATACAGCTCATCTCAGCATTACGGTTACTCCCGGCATTACACTGCAGGCGGCGGTTACGGCTTCGCAGTGTATTTCATCTGGAGCAATTACTGTAATGGCTTCAGGCGGTGCGGGCAATTACAACTACGCGTGGCAGCCGGCTGTTTCAACGCAGCAAACAGCCACAGGCCTGTCGCCCGGCACTTACATTATTCAGGTAACCGACGCAAACGGATGCGCCGCTGCCGATACACTGGCCGTGCTGCTTGCTGATTCCACTTCAGTATTGCTTGGGAACGACACGGTGGTTTGCTTTGATACACTTCTTACCCTATCGGCCACAGGCAGTGCTTCGGCTTTTGCCTGGTCAACCGGACAAACCACCGCATCAATACTGGTTTCGCAAAGTGGTATGTATTCGGTTACTGCCACCGAAGGCAATTGCAATGCACACGACTCGGTACAGGTGCTTTTTGTACCAAAACCTTTAACAGAAATGAATCCCGCGTATTGCGAAACCGGCTTCACGGAGCTAACTGTTGCCGCTTCTGCTTCTGCCAATATCCTCTGGTCAACCGGCGATACCTCGGCGCTGCTGCTTGCTCAGACTCCGGGCACCTACACCGTAACCGTGAGCGACAGTGGCTGTGCCTTTATTGATTCATTTATGGTTACCAGTGAAGCTGGCAGCACCGCTCTTTATTTTCCCAATTCATTCACTCCCAACGGCGACGGGTTAAATGAAACATTCAGCGGCTACGGCGAAGGCATTCTCGAGTTTGATCTCACTCTTTACAACCGTTGGGGCGAGCTTATTTTTCATTCCACTTCGCTTGCACAGGAATGGGATGGAACAGTAAACAACAATCTGGTGCAGGAAGATGTATATGTGTGGGTGGCCACATACCGGCTTAGCTGCGATGAAAACAGGGAGATTACCCGGCGCGGACATGTAAGTGTAATCCGGTAAGGCTTTTTCATCCGGCAGCGTTCGTTTTCTGTATCTTTGAAACCGTTGCACGGCAGGCGTGAACGCATTTAAAGCAACAGATAATCTTCTTTTTGTATGAGCGACGAACTGCTCAACGACCTTTTTAACTGGGTTGTCATTCCGCTGCTTATTTTCATAGCGCGTTTGGGCGATGTAACACTTGCTACGCTGCGCAATATTTTTATTTCGAAAGGTTTCAGGCGGATTGTTCCGTTTGTGGGTTTCTTCGAAGTGCTCATCTGGCTCATTGCCATGAAACAGGTAATGAGCAAAGCCGATAATCTTGCATCCTATCTGGCATGGGCTTTCGGATTTGCCTGCGGTACCTATGTAGGTATGCGCATTGAAGAACGGCTTGCACTGGGAACTCAGGTAATCCGCATCATTACCAATCAGCTTAGTCAGGAACTAATTGAGGCACTGCGCGAAGCCAACCACGGCATTACCGTAGTGGATGCCGAAGGAGCTAAAGGTCCGGTGAAAATGATTTTTACCGTAGTAAAGCGTACCAGCGTCCCCGATGTAATTGCCATTCTTGAAAAACATCAGCCCAACGCATTCTTCTCGGTAGAGGATGTGCGTAATGCGCAGCACGGCGTGTTTCGAAGCAGCGAACGCAAGCTCAATCTGGTGCGTACACTTTTTCCTGACCGGAAAGGGAAGTAGTGCAGGCAACTTAATAGCCCGACTCACGTCTTTCATGCAACACGGTTTGTATGAAAAAATATTTTCTGTTTGTTTTTCTGTTTCAGGTGGCTGTGCTGAAAGCGCAGCGCAATGTAATTTATGTGCATGTCAATGAAGCGCACAGCGGTTTGCATGCGGGAGTCGACTGGCGTTATCATGCATCGGAAAAATGGATTATGTACGGAGGTCTGCATTATCTGGTAAACCGTATTGTTACCGATAACCAGCAGTATGTGTACAAGCATCGGTTTTATGCCAATAATTTCGGTCAGCATCTTGGAATACGTTTGGGCAGTGAGCGTCAGTTTAGTTTGAAACAGACGTGTGTAAAGCCGTTTGTATTCATACAGGTGCAGCAAACGCGCAGTGCATTGCGTACATTTTATGCGCCAGATCTGATTGTGAATTCGCTTGAGCTGATTGAGGGTGCCGGGCTTAACATTCCGTTGCATCGTGTGTTTGATGTGCGGCTTGCGGTAGCGCTTTCAAATCCGTTCATATACAGCGAGCGTTTGGGTACTTCATGGGATGGTTTCAGCGTATATACCGAAGCCGGCGTAACTTTACGAATTGGTCGTAATGAAACCCAGTAAAGCCGGATAGGCGTATCTTTGCGTCATGTACGAAACCGACGAGTTGCCCGATGCCGAAAGTGGTAGTGAGCAGGAAATGTATGAACATCATCGCTTCAGGGTTGATCCGGGGCAGGAATTGCTGCGTATCGACAAATACCTGATGCACAAACTGGCTTCGGTTTCACGCACCAAAATTCAGGCTGCGGCTGATGCGGGAAATATCCTTGTAAATGAAAAGCCGATCAAGCCCAGTTACAAGGTAAAGCCGCTCGATCATATCTCCATTCTTCTTCCGCATCCGCCCAAAGTATTTGAACTGCTTGCCGAAGAGATTCCGCTGAATATCGTGCATGAAGATGATGCCCTCATTATCCTCAACAAGCCACCCGGACTTGTGGTGCATCCTGGTTACGGCAATTATACCGGCACACTGGTAAACGGACTGCTCTGGCATTTCGAACATTTGCCCAAGAGTTCGCACGAGCAGCGGCCCGGACTTGTGCATCGTCTTGATAAAGATACTTCGGGCATTATGGTTGTGGCTAAAACGGAATATGCGCTGGCGCATCTTGCCCGGCAGTTCTACGACCGCACCAATGATCGTCGCTACCTTGCACTGGTGTGGGGCGATTTTGATGCAGATGAAGGTACTGTGGAAGGTCACATTGGCCGCAGCCGCCGCGATCGGAAAGTGATGGATGTTTATACTGACGGAAGCGAAGGAAAACCGGCAGTTACACACTGGAAAGTGATTGAGCGTTTGGGTTATGTAACGTTGGTGGAGTGCAAACTCGAAACCGGCCGCACACACCAGATCCGTGCACATATGCAGCACATCGGTCATCCGCTTTTCAACGACGCTACCTACGGCGGGGCACACATTGTTAAAGGAACCAGCTTTACCAAGTACCGGCAATTTATCGATAATTGCTTTGCGGCCTGTCCGCGACAGGCGTTGCATGCACGTTCGCTGGGCATAAAGCATCCGGCCACAAAGCAGTGGATGCAGTTTGATTCGGAACTGCCGGCTGATATGCTTGCCGTGCTTGAGAAATGGCGCACCTATTCAAACGCGCGCCGGTATGAAGAAGATCCGGCCGAATAATTACCTGTTTAATTGCTGCCATACCTGCTCATCGAAACTGGTGAGGGAGGGAAGCACCAGATCGGCTGCGGCAAACCGGCTTTGGGCTGCATGTTCGGGGGCGGGCACAGCCACGCATTTCATACGGGCAGCTTTGGCGGCAATCACGCCGTTGAACGAATCTTCAAAAACAAGTATTTCGGTTGGATCAATGCCCATTTGCCTTGCTGCCGTGAGGAATACAGCCGGATGCGGTTTGCCGTAAGTTTCCACTTCGGCCGAGCAAACCACCTGAAAGTAATCATAGATGCTGTAAAACTGCATCAGTCCGCGTATCAGCCGCAGCGGCGAGGAAGAGGCCAGAGCCACGGGTATTTTCTTTTCCCTGAGCCGCACCAGCAATTCGCGCACGCCCGGCATGAGTTGGGCATTTGTGGTCACAAGCCGCTGCACTTCATCCACAATAGCCACTTTCACCGCATCGTCGCTCATGCCCCGCCACGGATGTTTTACACGCCAGCGGGCAATTACTTCTTCAATCCGGTTGCCCATCATCTCCTCAAAATCTGCTGCTTCCGGTGCCCGGCTCAACCTGCCGAATACATTGGTTTCCGCTTCGCGCCACCACGGTTCAGAATCAACCAGCAGCCCGTCCATATCAAAAATTACCCCTGAAATCATATTCCCCAAAGATAAACACCCTGTCATCACCCGAATCGCTGTCTTAACTAATCATTTCACCGCCAAACCCAACGAAAAGATTCACCTCCTGCGGCGTATTCCGGTTTCATTTTGAGGTGAAGATTGAGGCGGGCGACGAAGGAAAACCGGAGTTTATTTTATCGCTGAGGATTTCTGTGAGGAGCCCAACGAAAAGATTCACCTCCTGCGGCGCATTCCGGTTTCATTTTGAGGTGAAGATTGAGGCGGGCAACGAAGGAAAACCGGAGTTTATTTTATCGCTGAGGATTTCTGTGAGGAGCCCAACGAAAAGATTC